>CAZCBD010000101.1:0-10172 GCA_964496755.1 uncultured Melioribacteraceae bacterium | reverse complement strand
GGCTCGAACCATGGACCCTCTGATTATGAGTCAGATGCTCTAACCAGCTGAGCTACAGGCCCAAAAAATTTGAGTTACTAAATTACATTTTCTTTACTAATTTTTCAATTAAAAAATTAAGAAATAAAATTTGATTCTGCTTTTTTATGCTTATTTATTTTACAGGTTTTCATATTAAAGATTTCGTTGCTTAAAATTTGGAATTTTCAAAAGTAATTTTTATTTCTTTAAAGGTGTTGGTATAATATTTAATTAAGAAATTATTAGCGGTTTTTGTTAACCATTTACCTGCCGGCGATAAGTAAAAGTTAACAATTTTTTGTAAATCTGCATACATTAAATCTTTTAGTAATAGATGAAGAGAGCTGTTTACAAAGAAATTGATGTTTTTTAGCCCATTATTTTCAAATTGTTTTATTTGTTTTAATAGGTCATTTTTTGATTCTTTGCTTTTTGTAGGTAAATTTTCATTTAGAATATAGAAAAGATTTTTTAAATACGATTTGTAAATTTTATATAAAGTTTTTGAAATATTAGCACATTCATTAATTTTTTTAATATAAGAGAAAAGCCTTCCGCTATTTTTCTTTTTATCGTTTGAAGAATTACCAAAGTAAGTTTGATGCATCATTGTATTTTTGATTATATCATAGTCTATAGCCAAAAGTATTTTCCCAACAGGTGTTTCAAACCACTTCAAGCTTTTTTTTGCAAATTTCACATTTAATTTATCTTTGAAATAATTAAACTTTGCATCATAAATTTTGGAGGAGGTAAAAAAATTATCATAGATAGTAATTAATTTGTTTTTATTTTTAAGCTTATGCCAATTATATGTGTTTTCAATTTTGTTAAAACTTTTTATAAAAACGTCAATAAAATTATTTTTTTGCAAAATTTCGAAAACTAATTCGTTTTTCGATTGTCCAAAGGATATTGTAAAAATGAAAAATAATATAAACGGAAATTGAAACGTCTTTTTCATGGCAATGCTATTTATTATTATATTTAGATTCATTTAATATAAATTTTAAAATTTAAAATTAAAATGTAAATTACCGGACAATTATGAATCCAAAAAATAAATATTTTATCTTATAACAATTACACATATTCAGAAACAGAAAGGGAAGCAATGAAAAGTAGAATCTCAAAAAAACTTATAGTAACAATTGCTGCAATTTTTATTTTTTCTTTAAGTGGAATATTTGCTCAAGCTAAGACGGTAGAAGTTAAGTGGCATACTAATTTGGAAGAAGCTCAAAAAATTGCTAAAAAGGAAAGTAAAAATATATTTGTTCAATTTACGGGTTCCGATTGGTGTATTTGGTGCAAACGCCTTGAAGGCGAAGTTCTAAAAACAGATGAATTTAAAAAATATGCTAAAAAAAATCTTGTTTTGGTAAAATTGGATTTTCCTAAAAGCATCAAACAAACAGATGAACAAAAGAAATATAATTACGGATTGGCAAAAAAATACGGGATAAGAGGTTTTCCTACTGTTATATTGCTAAACTCGAGTGGAAAAACCGTATCCCAAACAGGTTATGTTAAAGGCGGTCCGAGAAATTATGTTAAGCATTTAAAAGATTTATTTGCTAAAAAATAAATCTTAAGTTTCTTTTTTAATAGCCATATTATCAATTTTTAGGTAGTATGGCTATTTTATTTTATGCTGGGATACTTCAATCTTGAACAAATTAAAAATTTTATAATAAAAAACAAAAAAACGCTTGCAAATATTATTTAGGAACTATATATTTACAATCTCAATATGATTTGAGTTTGTTCTTAAAATTTATGGGGCCTTAGCTCAGTTGGTTTAGAGCACCTGCCTTACAAGCAGGGGGTCATAGGTTCGAGTCCTATAGGCCCCACGGAAAATACCCTGATTAGCATTGCTTTTCAGGGTTTTTTGTTTTATATGCATTATATTGTTTTAAATCATAGAAGAATAGAGCATCCTGACAGAGTCGGGATGGTCCTAGGTTTGAGTTCTAATTCGTAACTTTAACACTTGCGTGGTCAGCTCAGTATGTTTCTGAATTTAATTAAAGATGTTGAATAAAAAAATCAGTATAAGTTTTTAATTTGTAATATTGGTGGAATTAAAAAGACAATTTATCTGTCATGCAAAACTTAGCTTGACTTAATAAAAAGTATTTCCCTTTTTTATTGTTATCTAGCCTGCAATCTGAAATTGTATATCAAAATTTTCAAAAGTGTAATAAATTAAAATAACCATCATTAAAAATAAATTTCAACTTTACAAAACTATTGATATTATTTATTCCAATCTCTTTTTTTAAGTTTTTATTGAAATATGGATTTTAGGTAATTATATTTAATAACTTTTTTAAAATGATTTCACAGGGGAGCTATGGAACCGCAAATAATTTTACAAACTAATTTTGAAAACCTAAAATTAGCTAAACAAGGAAAAGTTAGAGATATTTATGATTTAGGGGAGTATTACTTAATTGTTGCAACGGATCGTCTCTCGGCTTTTGATGTTATCATGAATGAAGGAATTCCTTATAAAGGAATGGTTTTAACTAAGATTTCAGAATTTTGGTTCAATTTTTCGAAAGACATAATTGATAATCATTTGGTAACTACAAATGTTGAAGAATTTCCTGCTGAATGTAAAGAATATGCAGAACAACTTCGAGGTCGTTCCATGCTTGTTAAAAAAGCTGAATTAATTCCGATTGAAGCTATTGTTCGCGGTTATATTACCGGTTCGGGATTGAAGGATTATCAAAAAACCGGAATGGTATGCGGAATTAAGTTGCCCGAAGGATTAGTTGAATCTGAAAAATTACCCGAACCGATTTTTACTCCTTCTACCAAAGCTGAAATTGGTGAGCATGATGAAAATATTACGCTTGACGAAGCAATTGAAATCATTGGAGAAACTACTTTTAAGCAAGTAAATGATGTTACTTTGGAAATATTTAAAAAAGCTTCCGAATATGCAGCATCCAAAGGTATTATTCTTGCCGATACTAAAATGGAGTTTGGTTTTTATAATGAAAAGATAATTTTAATTGACGAATTATTAACACCGGATTCATCCAGGTTTTGGCCAAAAGACGAGTATCAGAAAGGACGTTCACAGTCTAGCTTTGATAAGCAATATGTGAGAGACTATTTGAAATCAATTAATTTCAACTATCAGCCGCCCGCACCTACTTTACCGGCAGATGTAATTAAAAATACCAGTGAAAAATACTTGGATGCACTTTATAGATTGTCCGGAGAAAAGCTTGTCTGATTTTCCGGTACATATTTCAATTGTAGATGATAATCTGAAAATTGAATGGGACAATAAATCTGAATCTTTGATAAAGTTGGCTAATTTAAGATTTAATTGTCCCTGTGCTGTTTGCGAAAAAGAAAATAATACAGCGGATATAATTCCGATTTATTCAACTGAAAAAATTACAATAAAAAAAATAATTCCTGTTGGCAATTATGCAATTAAAATTATTTGGAGTGATAATCATGATATGGGAATTTACGAATTCAAATATCTAAAAAGAATTTGTGGAGCTGTGAAATGACTTTACCAAATCAGCTTACTGTTGCACGTATTGTTTTAACTCCGATATTTTTATTTTTTTTCTTAATGGAGGATCCTCTTTATAAGCAAATTTCAGTTGGTATTTTTATAATTGCAGCTTTAACGGATTGGTATGATGGCTGGCTTGCCCGTAAATTTAACTACATTACCGAATGGGGCAAATTTATGGATCCTTTAGCCGACAAGATTTTAACTTCCACCACTTTTTTTGCATTTTGTTATTTAGGAGTATTAGAATATTGGATGGTTGCAATTATTGTTTTCAGAGATTTATTAATTACCGCTCTTCGTTTTTATGCTGATTATAACAAACATGCATTTGCTACAAGCAGACTTGCAAAATGGAAAACCTTTTTTCAGATGGCCTTTTTATATTATTTATTATTGATGTATGCAGTCTCAACAATCGAACCCTTTTATTCTAACAATTTAGAATTTTTCGAAACACTTTCTAATCCAACCGCATATTATTTTATTATGCTATTCATTACCATCTTTACGCTTTATACCGGATTTAGATATTTGGCTAGAAACAAATCACTATTAAAAAAAATATTTACTTTCAATAAATAATGAGTTTACTCAAGTTTGAACAAATTTGAAAAAATAATCGGTTCAAGTTTTTTATTTGGATTTATTCCATTTGCTCCCGGCACATTTGGAAGCATTCCCGCAATTTTATTTCTCTTTATTCCGGGTTTTAATAATATTATATTTTTAATTCCGTTAATTTTACTAACATTTATATATGGAATTTTTCTTGCCGATAAATTTGAAAGTCAATTTGGGAAAGATCCGAAGCAATGTACAATAGATGAAATGCTCGGAACCTGGATTAGTTTTATCTTTATTCCCTTTTCTTTAATTAACTATATTATAACTTTTATTTTATGGCGGTTTTTTGATATTATAAAACCTTATCCTATTAAGCAAATCGAGAAAATAAAAGGTGGACTTGGAATAATGTTGGACGATGTTTTAGCCGGAATTTATACTTTAATTATTTCACATATTATTATATATTTTATTAATCAATAATTTTTACCACAACACAACAATATTATGAAAGCAAACATAATTGCAATTGGCGATGAATTGTTAATTGGTCAAACAGTAAATACTAACGCAGTTTATATTTCACAAAAATTAACTTCGGAACAAATCAGGGTACAAGGTTCCTTAATAATTCCGGATGAAAAAGAAATTATTATTTCCGAAATACAAAAATCCATGGATAAATACGATCTAACAATTATGACCGGCGGATTAGGACCTACCCATGATGATGTAACAAAAAAAGCAATTGTTGAATGCTTTAACACTGAATTAATTATTAATAAAAATGCTTTGGAACATATAAAAGAATTATTTGCAAGTCGCGGACGTAAAATAACAAAAGTAAACGAAGAGCAAGCTTTGCTGCCCGCAAATGCCGAACCCATTTCTAATATTGTTGGTACAGCTCCCGGAATATGGATAAATAATAACGGAAAAATTTTAATTGCCATGCCCGGGGTTCCTTTTGAAATGAAAGAGATGTTTTCGAAAATTGTTATACCGAAATTACACGAATTAAATATTGAAAAAGAAAAAGTTTTACGAATTAAAACTTTACTTACTACCGGAATACCCGAATCAACTCTTTATGAATTGTTGGGTAAAATTAATGAATTACCAATTGCAAAAATTGCATATCTTCCAAATCAATTCGGTGTAAAAATTAGAATTACTACGGAAGGCTTTTCCGAAAATGATGCTGAAGAAAGATTAATGGTTGTTGAACAAAAAATCCGTTCTATAGCGGGAAGATTTATTTACGGAACCAACGAACAAAATTTAGAGGAAATTGTGGGAAGATTACTTGTTGATAGGCAATTGAAAATTGCCGTTGCCGAATCCTGTACAGGTGGATTGGTGGCCAACAGATTGACAAATATCAGCGGCTCTTCCGAATATTTTGAAAGAGCAATAATTTCATATAGCAATGGTTCTAAAGTCGAAGAATTAGGTGTTGATGAAGATATGCTTGAAAAATACGGTGCCGTAAGTTTGCAAGTGGCCCAGCAAATGGCTGAAGGAGTGCGGGCAACTTCCGGAACCGATATTGGAATTGCGACCACAGGAATTATGGGGCCAACCGGAGCAACACCAAATAAGCCTGTCGGATTAGTTTACATTGGTTATTGCGATGAAAAAATTTGTACCGCACGCCAATTTAAATTTTCAGGCGATCGGCTACTTAATAAAGACAGAACTTCACAAGCTGCCTTAGAAATGATTCGAAGAAATATTTTAGGCATTTCTTATGACGATTAATTCATCCGAAACATTCAGACTTTTTCTTGCAATAAAAATCCCTGAAAATGTTTTGGATGAAATAATTAAAACAAGAGATGAAATTTACGGTACCCAGAATCCCCCTAAATGGGAAAAAAAGAAAAAACTTCACTTAACCATAAAATTCTTTGGTAATGTGAAAAAAAATGATTTGAATAACTTATGTTCAACTATTGAAAAGGCACTTGAAGGGATAAAAAAATTCAAACTTTCTTTTGGGCGGTTCGAACTTTTCTATAAATATAGGGAACCTAAAATATTATGGGTTCAAATTAGAAAAAACGAAAATCTGAATATTATTTTTGAAAATATTTCGGAAAATATTAATATAAGTTTCAATACAAACAATAAAAAATTCAAACCGCATTTAACTTTGCTAAGAATTAAAGGAAATGAGGATTTTGATAAATTAAACGAGTTTAAGAATTACTATTACGAAGATTTGGAATTTGATGTTAAAGAAGTTTATCTGATTAAAAGTGAATTGAAACCCACAGGGTCAGAATATACCGAGCTTAAAAAATTTGAATTAAAATAATATAATATTAAAATAAATATTGGAGGAAATGATGGCCGAAAAAGACCCGAGACTTAAAACATTAGAAGATGCTATTTCATCGATAGAAAAGGAATATGGAAAAGGCGCAATTATGAAATTAGGCGATGGAGTTATTAACAAAGTCGAGGCAATTTCAACCGGTTCCATTTCTTTAGATAGTGCTATCGGGATCGGTGGAATTCCCAGAGGAAGAATTATTGAAATTTACGGACCTGAATCTTCCGGTAAAACAACAATTTGTTTGCATACAATTGCTGAAGCCCAAAAAAGTGGTGGATTAGCTGCTTTTATCGATGTTGAGCATGCATTGGATGTTAACTATGCTAAAAGATTAGGCGTAGATACTAATAATCTTTTACTATCTCAACCCGATTATGGTGAACAAGCTTTGGAAATAGTTGACACACTTGTTAGAAGTAATGCACTCGATATTATTGTTGTAGATTCTGTAGCTGCACTTGTACCTCGTTCTGAACTTGAAGGCGATATGGGCGATGCCCAAATGGGAGTTCAAGCTAGGCTAATGTCCCAAGCTTTAAGAAAGTTAACCGGTGTAATTAGTAAATCAAGAACTTCTGTTATTTTTACAAATCAGCTTCGCAGTAAAATCGGCGTGATGTTTGGAAATCCGGAAACCACTACGGGCGGAAATGCTCTTAAATTCTATGCTTCCTTGAGAATGGATATTAGAAGAATTGCCGCAATCAAAAATGGTGATGAAGTAGTTGGAAATAGAACAAAAATAAAAATAGTAAAAAACAAAGTTGCTCCGCCATTTAAACAGGTTGAATTTGACATAATGTATAATCACGGAATTAGCGTTGAAGGCGATTTAATAGAGTTATCGGTTGATAAAAAAATTGTTAAAAAAAGCGGGGCGTGGTTTACTTATGGCGAAGATCGTTTCCAAGGTAAAGAGCAATTTAGGAATGCTTTAATTGAAAACAAAGATATTTTTGAAAATCTAAAATCGGAAGTTATGAAAGCTGTTGGTTTAATTCCATCAGATGAAGTTGAAATTGATCAAAAATAATCTGAAAAATAATTTTTGAAAACCGAAAATAATAAAATAGAAATTAAAAATCTTTCTAAAAAAGGTCGTTTTGTTTTTTTGGAATTATCTTCTAATGAAACTTTAAAAATACATTACGATATTTATTTAAAGTTAAATTCTATTTTCAAAAATTTTATTTCCAAAAATGATTTAAAAAAAATTAATTATGAAGAAGAGCTTTTTTCCGCAAAAGAAAAAGCTCTTCTTTTTTTATCCGCCCGAGATCATTCTAAAAAAGAAATTGAAATTAAGCTTAAAAAGAAAAATTTTTCTGAAAAGATTATACGAATAGCTATTAATTATTTAAGTGAAAAAAAATATTTGGATGATAGAAAATTTGCGGAAAAATATTTTTTGCATGCAATTGAAAACACAAAAAAAAGTAGAAATAAGATCAGATTCGATTTGTTGAAAAAAGGAATTAAAGGGGAATTAATTGAATATGTTTTTAAAAAATATTCTTCAGAAGAAAACGAATTAAAAAAGGCAATGGATTTAGTTCTAAAAAAGAAAAAACAATTGGAATCCGGAAAGAAATTTAACGAGAAGGAAATTAAAACTAAAATAATGGCACATTTGGCATATAAGGGTTTTGAATATGATATAATAAAAAAAGCTCTGGACGTATTAAAACAAAATCAACAACTCTAAAACTTATTCGAATATTTGGTATTGAAATTCACTTTTAATATCTTTAAATCTTAAATAATTTTATTCTTTTTGAGATAGAAAAATCAGATAATATATAAACGAAGATCATTTAGTGATCTTTTTTAATAAGAGGAAATTATGGATAAAAAAATTATTTATGAAGGAGTAACATTTGATGACGTATTGTTAGTGCCATTAAAATCAAGTGTATTACCGAGAAATGCAAATTTATCTGCCAGATTAACAACGGAAATAGAATTAAATATCCCGTTTCTTTCGGCTGCAATGGATACCGTAACCGAAGCGGAAATGGCAATTGCAATGGCAGCACAAGGTGGTATTGGTATTGTTCATAAAAATATGTCTATAGAAGCACAGGCGGATGAAGTAGATAAAGTGAAAAGATCCGAAAGCGGGATGATTCACAAACCGATTACTTTAACGGTAGATAAAACGGTTCAGGATGCTGAAAATCTTATGAGCAAATATCGCATTTCAGGAATTCCAATCGTAAATAATGAGCAAAAATTAGTTGGAATATTAACAAATCGCGATCTTAGATTTGTACCGAATATGTCAATCAAAGTATCTGAAGTGATGACAAAAGATAATTTAATTACGGTTCCTGTGGGTACAAATTTGGAGCAAGCGGAATTAATTTTGCAAGAACACAAAATTGAAAAATTACCTGTTGTTGATAACGAAGGATATCTTAAAGGTTTAATTACATTTAAAGACATTTCGAAAAAGAAAAAATATCCCAATGCTTGCAAGGATAGCTTAGGAAGATTAAGAGTTGGTGCCGGCGTTGGAGTAACTCCCGACACAATGGAGAGAGTAGAAGCATTAGTTAATGCACACGCGGATGTGATAGTTGTAGATACTGCCCACGGACATTCTCAAGGTGTTGTAGAAATGGTAAAAAAAATAAGAGCTAAATATTCCGATTTACAAATTATTGCAGGAAATATTGTAACGGGCGAAGCAGCATTGGATTTAATTGATGCAGGTGTAAATGCTGTTAAAGTTGGAATTGGCGCAGGCTCAATTTGTACTACTCGTGTTGTTGCCGGTGTTGGCGTTCCTCAACTATCAGCCGTTTTTGAAGTTGCTAAAGCAATAAAAGATACAGGCATTCCTTTGATTGCCGATGGCGGTATAAAGCAAACCGGCGATGTTCCTAAAGCCATTGCTGCCGGTGCGGATACTGTTATGATTGGCAGTATGCTTGCCGGAACCGAAGAAGCACCCGGTGAAAAAGTTTTGTACGAAGGAAGAAGTTTTAAAGTTTATCGTGGTATGGGATCATTAGGGGCTATGCAGAAAGGTAGCAAAGATAGATACTTTCAAGATGCCGAAGATGATATCAAAAAGTTAGTTCCCGAAGGTGTAGAAGGCAGAGTGCCTTATAAAGGTTATGTGGCGGATACAATTTATCAATTTATTGGTGGACTTAGAGCTGCAATGGGTTATTGCGGTACCGCTACTATCGAAGAATTAAAAAATAATGCTAAATTTGTGAAAATCTCATCCGCCGGCTTAAGAGAAAGTCATCCGCATGATGTGATTATTACAAAAGAATCACCAAATTATCATTCAAGATAATTATTATTCAAGCTAAATTTATTTTTTCTAAAATATATTGGGAATAATGTTTAAAGCTCTTGTTATTGCATATTATTTTCCCCCTATGGGATTAAGCGGTGTTCAACGTACATTAAAATTTTGCAAATATATGAGCGATTTTAATTGGAAGCCTACTGTTATTACAGGTAGTGGGTCCAGCTATTTTGCTTATGATATGTCGCTTCTCTATGAGGCTATTAACAATAATATTGAAATTGTGCGTACGGATCCATTTGATCCTAATTCGATACTTAAAAAAAGAAGCGGATTTGTTAAGGGAAAAGAAGCTTTAAAAAATTCAATTGGGAAGCTAACAAAAAATATTTTTATTCCGGATAATAAAATATTTTGGACAAACA
>CAZCBD010000100.1:0-10201 GCA_964496755.1 uncultured Melioribacteraceae bacterium | reverse complement strand
AACCTGCCGTGTACGTAGGCTACCAACACATCCACAGCCACTGCGCTGCGCGAGATTACGCCAAAACCACGACTGACGTCACGACAGAATAATAAATCAAAACCAGGAGTTTCCGCAAAATGGCAAATTAAAAGTTTTGTTTTATGTCGTGTTCTCTTATAAGATAGGCCTATTTAACATATTTTGGCAGCGTCATCATCTGAAAGAGAATCAACTATTAATGAGTTTAAAGCTGGAATAAGAGGAATTATAGGTGTGGAATGGAGACCCAATAAGAATATAGGTATTCACAGTGAATATGTAGTAACCGCTTATCTAACTAGCGGAGAAACTACTAAATCGGATGAACAATATAATTCAGGTAAAATAACTCAAACATTAAAAAGCAACGGGTTTCTTATAGAATCAAATGTAAATTTCGGTTTAAGTGTTTATTTTTAATTAATGATAAATCTGTTTTTATTAAAGCCTGATATTTCAGGCTTTTTTTATTTTAAAATTTATTTTTTTTAAGTTTTATCAATATATTAAAATCGGATTAACAAAAGATTTGAAAATGAAAATTTTAATTGTTGATGATCTAAAAGCCAATCGTATTTATTTAAAATCCCTTTTAGGTAATAACGGTTATCAAACGGAATTAGCTTCAAATGGCGACGAAGCATTAAAAATAATTAATTCTGTGAAAATTGATTTGATTATTTCGGATATTTTAATGCCCGTGATGGATGGGTTTAAACTTTGCAAAATTCTTAAAACTCAAAAAAAATATTCGGATATACCTTTTTTATTTTACACTGCAACTTACACTGATAAAAAGGATGAGGAATTTGCATTAAGTTTGGGGGCGGATAAATTTATAATTAAACCGACAGATTCTGCATACTTGCTTGAAGTTATAAGGGAATATATCGACACTGAAAGCAAACTTAATAGCAATCAAAATTTAATTGAAGATGATTCCGAGTTTCTAAAACTTTACAATGAAAAATTAGTACGTAAATTAGAAAATAAAATGCTGGAACTTGAAAAAGAAAATCAAGAAAAGGCAAAGTTAATTAACGAATTAAAAAAATCACATAAAGAATTAAAAATTGCAAAAGAGAAAGCAGAGGAATCTGATAAGCTGAAATCAGAATTTCTTGCTCAGGTTTCTCATGAAATCAGAACCCCGGTAAATACAATAATTTCATATTCAAATTTATTGAGAGAAGAACTTTCACATTTTGAATTGGAAGAAGTGGAGCACGAATTAAATATTTTAAAACGGGCTGGCAATAGAATAATTAAAACTGTCGATTTAATAGTAACACTTTCTGAAGTACAAACAGGAACTTTTAAAATTCAACCAAAAATTCTGAATTTGTTTGATGAGGTAGTGGAAGATATTTTTCTGGAGTACAAACATTTTGCAATTGATAAACAGATTGAATTAAAACTTGAGTGTGAGGATAAGTTTGTTAAAGTTTTTGCCGATAAAAATTCTTTAATTATAATTATGCAACAATTATTGGATAATGCAGTGAAATTTACTGAAAAGGGTGGAATACGAATTAGTCTAAAACAAACTGTTTCTAATATTATTATTGAAATAATTGATACGGGTATTGGAATTTCCGGCAAATATATTGACGAAATTTTTAAACCTTTTTTTCAAGAAGATTTTGGTACCACTCGTAAATTTGAGGGTAGTGGTTTGGGGCTTACTTTGGTAAAAAAATTATGTGACCTAAATAATTTAACTATCGATGTAAAAAGTATTAAAAATAAGGGAAGTAAATTTATTTTGAGTATAAAAAAATAGCCGGCAAAGGCCGGCCATTCATTCTAGGTATTACTGTTTTTAATACATGAGTCAAAAATTATTTTACTAAACTTTTTCCGTCGGCACTTAAATTACCAAGATATTTTTCGGGATTTTTTAGGAATTTTTCTTTACAACCCGAACAACAGAAACCAATTATTTTATCTTTATACATTGCAGTTTTAACAGAAGGAGCAACCTTTTCTTTACCAACGGGGCAGTATTTGTTCCATATTTTTGTAGTTGAATGGTTTTGCTTTTTTTCCATGCATTTAGTGCACGTACAGTCAGCACCACATTTTTTATTCATTGGTTTTGTGGCCATTTGAGATTTATTACAAGTATTGTTTGTGGAATGCTTTTTCATGTTTTTCATTTTGGTTTTCATTGCAGAACATTTACCGCATTTACAATCTGCAGGGTGTTTCATCATCGATTGATGTTTTTTCATTGCTTTTTGTTTAGCTGTCATTTTCTTTGACATTACTATGCATTTTTCACATTTGCAATCTTGTTTATGTTTCATTTGCATTGTTTTTTTTTGCATATCTTGTGCAAATGAGTATCCGCTTACCAGTACAGTAGCAAAAAGTACTATCATAATTCGTTTAATGAAATTACGTTTCATTTCTTTTCTCCTTGTATATTGTGTTTAAGTTACTGATAAAATATATACTTTAGATTAAATCTAAATTATCATCCAGTTGACAAAATAAGAAAAGAAACGATAATATCCTACAAATATAATAGGGATTAGTAGAGGTGAAATTTTTCGGATTTCAATCGGAATTCAAGAAGTTCGGGTTTAATATTTTTTTCGACAACGGGATAAGGGGTGCCTTGTAAAAGTAGAGTTCTAATTTTATTGGTGCCCATTAATAAATCAAAATGATTTTTTTTAAACTTAAACTTCTGAGGATATAAATTTTTTAATATCAATAAAATCCTGTATGCGTATTTAAATGGTTCAATCTTTTTGGGATTGGTAATTGAAATTTCAATACCATTGCAAACTTCATTTTTATATTTGGGATGTTCAGACATTTCGGGAATCTTTTTGGGAGTAAATTGTGTGGTTTTAAAATTTATTCCGGTAAAATCCTGATTGTCCAAAGCTTTTTTCAAATCATCTGAATTTATAAATGGAGCTCCGAATTGTTTGAATGGCATTAATGTACCTCGTCCTTCAGAAACATTGGTGCCCTCAAAATAGCAAGTAATGGGGTAAATCAGAGCAGTTTCAAAATCGGGAATATTGGGGGATGGTTTTATCCAATCATTAAAATATTTAAAGTTAAAAATATTACGTTTAAAGTATTTACATTTAATAATTTTAATGTTTGCCTTTTTTTGAAAAGAGTCGTTAAAAAGTAGAGCTAATTCACCAATTGTTAGTGAATGCAAAATCGGGAGTTTAAAAATAGAAATAAAGGATTTGAATTTCTTTTTCGTTACTGTTCCATCAATTCCGTATGCGGCTATTGGGTTGGGTCTGTCCAAAATTAATAATGATAAATTATTTTCAGCACAAGCTTGAATAACATAATATAATGTAGAAATATAGGTATAATATCTGACTCCAATATCTTGAATATCAAAGACAATTAAATCGAGGTTTTGCAAATCTTCCGATTTTGGTTTTTTGCTTTTACCATATAGAGAAATTAACCGAGCCGATTTATAAAATGCCGGATTTTCATTATTCACTATAATTTTACCGGCTTCAGCGTTACCTTTAAAACCGTGTTCCGGAGTAAAAATTTTAATTAAATTGATAGCGGAATTTTTAATTAATATATCGGGAAGAAAATCTTTTTTGCTAATTCTACTGGTTTGATTGCAAACCAAACCGATTTTTTTTCCTTTTAAAATTGAAATGGAATCGGCAATTAAAACATCAGCCCCTGTTATAATTTTATTTATCTTATTGTTGTTTTGGCATTGAATAATTTGAGATTGAATAAAGATAATTGAGACAGCAAGAAAATTTTTAATTATTTTAGATATCTTTTTATTCAAAACCATAATGTAATTCGTTATAATATTTAGCTGATTATTTAAACAATAAAAGTAAAAAATAAAGTGGAAAAATGAATGACCAAATTGTCCATAGTTATTTTAATTATATGGGCTGTTGGTGGGAAACTATTTTGTGAAGATGGGCGATTTTTTTTAGAAAAAAGATTAACACCGAATGATGGCTTACCTCAGTCGTTTGTTTGGAGTATTAAACAAGACGATAATGGTTATTTGTGGATAGGCACGCGCAAAGGTTTATCTAGGTATAATGGTTTTACATTTAAAAATTATAATAAGCAAAGCGGTTTAAAAACTCTTAGAATTAGATCTTTGTGCATTTTAAGAAATGGAAATGTTGCTATTGGTACATTCAATGGGGCGTTTTTGCTTGATGTTAAATCCGATTCAATAATTCAATTTGTTGATTCTCAGAAGAAAATATCCGGTAAAATTTATACTATTTTCGAAGCTTCCGATGGAACAATTTATTTTGGAACAAGCAAGAATGGTGTGATTTATTTCAGAAATAATGAGTATGGTTATTTAAATACAAATACAGGATTAATTTCAAATGCCGTATCTGCCATTATTGAATCTAAAGAAAAGGAAATTTTAATTGGGTATAGAACTTCAGGTATAACTATAATAGATGGTAAAGTTTTTAGGCATTATCATCATGAAGATGGGTTAATAAGTCACAGAATTCGTAGTTTTGTTTTAGCAAAAAATAAAGATGTAATTATTCTTACGGCAAGAGGGTTTTGTAAATATGCCAACGGAAGGATTAGTTTATTACTAAAAACTGATTTATCAAAAGTTCCTCGGGGTGCTAATGTTGTTTTAAATAATGATGGAAGTATAACGTTTATTTCTTCATATGAGGTTATGACATTTGATTTTGAATCAGTAAAAAAATTAAATATAAGTACCTCGGCAGGGAATTATTTCAGATCGTTGTGTATAACCAAAAATAATACCTTGTTTATTGGTACAAGAAATAAAGGGATATTAAAATATAAAAAGAAATTTATTTCGGTTTTTAATCCATCAATTAGATTTCCAAATAATAATATTTTTTCCATAACTAAAGATGCAAATGGGAATATTTATTTTGCTACCAAAGGAAGTGGCATAATTATTTGTACTAAGAACGGGCAAGAAATTCTGAACTTGAAAAATTGTTTATCCGATAAGAATTTTAATCAAGTCTATGCTGCCTCAGATGGAAGAATTTATTTGGGAACATCGAGAAATAACGGTGTGAATGTGATTTCTAATTTCAGGATTATTTACGATAAAGAATTTGACAAATTAAAGCATCAAACCATCAACTTTATTTATGAAATTAAAGATAAAGGTATTTTCTTTTTAACGAACAAAAATATTTGGCAATATTATAAAAGCAAACTTTTTGATTTTGGAAAAGAAATCGGGATAAAGAATTTTTCGTTTGAAACAATGTTAAAAACTAAAAACGGGGATTTATATTTGGGGATCAATAAATACGGACTGTTGAAAATTTCTGAGTCTGGAAATTATTTGTATACTTTGAAAGACGGGTTAACTTCAAATATTTTTTGTGCGCTTGAGGAAATGAATAGCGGGGCAATATTAATTGCTACCGATAATGGATTAAGTTTGTTAATGAATCGTAAATTTAAAAATTATTCCACGAAAAACGGTTTATCCAGTAACCATATTTTTTTTGTTCGGGAGTATAATCTCAATGAAATTCTTATAGGCACAAATAAGGGTCTCAATATTTTAACTTTAGATAACCATACGTTAAATATTAAAAATATTAGAAAATATACTTATCAAGATGGTTTAAGCTCGAACGAATTTAATAAAAAAGCGGTTTATAAAACTGAACAGGGGATTTTTTATTTGGGTACGGTAGATGGGGTTACAATATTAAAGCCGAAAAATGAAAACAAGGAATTTTTTCCGCCACAAATACGGATAGATTCAATTTTTGCAGGAGGGAAAATTCTTGCTCATGTTAATAATATAGCTGTTTCATCCTATAGTTCCTTTGGAGAAGTATATTATTCTGTTATTGATGTAGACTCACCCGAAAAAGTAGAGCTTTATTTCAGAACTTCAAAATTTGCCAATTGGGCAAAAGGTAACAAAAAGAAAATAATTTTTAAATTAAAAGAAAATAAAGGAGGTGTAATAGAATTATTTGCCAAAAACAATTGGGGAATAAAATCTAAAGTTAATAAAATCAGTTACAATGTATTTACGCCATTTTATTTTAAAATGTGGTTTTTCGGGGTTTCAATGTTATTAGTGGTTTTTGTTTTTATCTTTATTTATAAAAAAATAAAAATTGATGCTTCTTTTAATGAAAGCATAAATTCAAATCCACAAGAAATTTATATCAAAGAACTTTCAAAACGAGAAAATGATTTAATCCCGCTTTTGCTCAAAGGATATTCATACAAAAAAATTGCTGAAGAACTATTTGTATCTGTGGCAACTGTGCAAAGCCATATAAAAAATATCTATAAAAAACTGAATGTTCATTCAAGATATGAACTTTATGATGTACTAAAAAAGTATTATAACTAGTTCCACAGGCATTTTACCATAATTATGTGATTTAAATCCCAACTTAATGTTATTGAAATTATGCTAAATTAGTTGCTTTTTCATACTAAAAACATAGAGAAAAGGTTAGTCTGAAGAAGATGAATTATCCCCCCACAACTAATTTAGGAGAAAAAATGAAACAAAAACTCAGAATTTTATTTGTTGCGATAATCTATTTATTGTTTGTAACAATGATTTCAGCCCAAAGTTGGAAATGCATTATTTATGGCGATACTCGGAGTTATGATACGGCACATCGGGGTGTGTTACAGTCAATGATGAATAATACTCCCGATTACAAATTTATAATTAACGTTGGTGATGTTGTTGCAACCGGCTCTTCGAGTAGCGATTGGGAAACCTGGAGCAATGCAGTTAATGATATTTTAGGAGGAACAGGCCAAGATCAATACCCTCCCAAATATATGGCTGTTCCGGGAAATCATGATTTGGTGCATGATGCAGGGCAAACAAACTGGTCAAATTATCTTTCCGGACAAGTTAATCAATTTGGAAATGACGGTGCATTTTTTACATTCGATTATGAAAATGTAAGATTTGTAATGCTAAATACCGAAGAATCTATGACGGGTGAGCAATTAACAATGCTAAATAATGCAATTGAAAATAATCCGAAAGATTGGTTAATTGCAGTTTGGCATCAACCGGTATTTGATTTTGGTGCTAAAAGTTATAGAGACGATATTCACGAAACTTGGGGCAAAATCTTTTATCAACATGGTTGCGATATATTTTTTACAGGCCATTCTCATTATTATGTAAGATCAAAAAAATTGCAATTGAATGGTGATATGAACCCTCCTTTGGATCCTGATCATGGAACTGCTCAGATTGTTACCGGTAACGGAGGAGCACCGCCCTATTCGGTTAATCCGAACGAAGATGGTAATGGATATATGGTTGAAAGTTATACTAATGAGCGAGGATATACCGAATTGGAATTTAATGGTAAAACATTATATTTAAGGCACATCTTAAGTGACGGTACGGTTTTCGATACTGAAACTTACACTGCCAATCCGAAACCTGTTGTAGGACCTGTTGTTGGCAATACTTCAGTATATTCAAAAACACTAACAAATGATGCTAGACGAGCTATGCCGTTTGTAATGCCGGAAGATGGTACGCTTACAAGTATTTCGATGTATCATGAAGCTGCAACTTCAGGTGAAATGTTGTTGGCTGTTTATGATGGTGATACGGCTCCCGAAAATAGGATAGCTATTACTCCTGCCACAACTATTTCTACTGCGGTCGGCTGGCAAACAATAAACCTTGAAAACAAAGTCTATATTCCGGCCGGCAAAAAAATATGGCTTGCGTGGGTATATGAAACAAATCCCGGGGTTCGTTGGCAAGGTGGTATTCCGGGAAGAATGGCTTCCACGGAAAATTGGTCTGCCGGAATGCCGTCAAGTTGGGGAAGTACAGCAAATCAATCGGATTGGAGGTATTCTATTTATGCAGAGTATATTCCTTTGCCAAAATATGATTTAGTAGTAACGGTAAGTGGTCAAGGCAGTGTAACATTAAATCCAAGTGGCGGAAATTATTCTGAAGGGACACAGGTAACAATAACTGCAACCGCCAATAGTGGTTATGTGTTTGATCATTGGAGCGGAGATTTAAGCGGAAGTGCAAATCCCGTAACAATTACTGTAGATGGTAATAAAAATATAATAGCAAATTTTGTAGAACAAACCATAGTAGTAAAACAAATAGGCATAACCGACGTAAAAGAAAAAGTAACAACAAGTGCAAACAGAAGAGCTATGCCTTTTACAATGAGCGAAGATGGTACAATAACCAGTATTTCGATGTATCACGAATCCGGAAGCGGAGATATGATATTGGGTATATACGAAGGCAGTTCAACGGCACCAACTAATTTATTATCAAAGACACCGGTAACGGCAGTATCATCAAGTGCCGGTTGGCAGACAATTGATTTGGAAACAGCCGTGGAAGTAAGTTCGGGAAGTACTATATGGCTTGCATGGATATATGAAACAAATCCGGGGATACATTATGTAGCCGGAACTCCGGGAAGAGTGGATGCAGGAGTTTCATGGTCTGCCGGAATGCCGTCAAGCTGGGGAAGTACAGCAAATGAATCGGATTGGAGATATTCTATTTATGCAAATTATGAAACAGAAGCAGCACCGGTTCAATCGGCATCGGAAGGGATGAATGCGGTAGGTGGAATGCATGAAGAGGCATCATTGCCAACGGAGTTTAAATTACACAATGCATATCCGAATCCGTTTAATCCCGGAACAAACATAAGATTTTCAATTCCGGAAAACAGTAGAGTCAGAATACAGATATTTAATTCACTCGGACAGTTAGTAAAAACAATAATAAACGGCAGGGAATATAATGCCGGCACATACAGTTTTTATTGGAATGGTAAAAACAGTTTTAATAATACTGTTCCAAGTGGAATATACTTTATTCGCATGAACACCGAAAAATATACAGCTTCCGTTAAAGCTATACTACTTAAGTAAGATAATTAGGGGGGGTAACATTAAAAGGCGTCTGTTTAAGACGCCTTTTTTATTTTAAATAAGTTTTCTATACTTATTTTGAAATTAACAAATAAAATGATAGTTATTGAGGGTAATTAAAATTACCAAATGTATTTTGAAATTAATTTTTCTCCTAATTTTCTCCATCTTCGCATAACTTTTTCCGCACTGAAGAGTGAATATTGTGTTAAAAATGCATTTGCATCTTTCGGGTTTGAGTTGAATAATTCCAGGGCTGTTTTCTCAATTGCAGGTTGCAATTTCAAAAATCCCAGTTCAAGATTATCTTGTTCAAGCTGAATATCTTTTATCATTTTTTTGTATTTAATGTAAACAAAGTTTGAAACAAAATTCATAGTCCACCAAGCCGAATCCCAAGAAAATTCTCTTCTTTTGCCTATGGAGTATGCTTTGGCAACTTCCGAAATGGAACAATAAAAAGGCACACGACACGAAAAATAAGAATTGTCAGGTGAATACCACAAAACACCGCCTATTGGATCAGGCAAATATGAACGAGATTGTGTAATAATTGAAAAAGCGGTGATTGGTGTTGATAAAGCTCGTTCGGAACCGGATTCATACGGATTAAAAGTGCCTACCGAATCACCTTTGGTTAAATCGAATTCAGTATTTTCATAATGATCGCGCATTAATTTAAAAACACCATGAACGGATAATAATGTATCGGGTTTTACAAAAAGTGGGTAGCGTTTAGCATTGGTTACATTTCTATGATAATCCGATGATAAATTTAAAGAAGGTGCTGTTCTGGATAAAATACTCCAAACGCGCATTGCACAAACTTTTTTCTTTCTAGCATTAGCCGGATCGTAAGTATCGCTAAAGCAAAATTTACCATTGGTTTCTTTGTAAATACCCTGTTTTTTTGCAAAAGAAATTACATCTTTCGAGTAAAGACAATTTTCCGGATCATTCATATCAAAATTAGTTATTCTTGATTGATTTGCATGGCACGAAACAAAACCATCGGGAATTTTTATGGCAACCCAAACTGCACCTTTGGTTTTTCCTTTGCCGATCATTTCCATTATCCATGCTTCGTTTTTGTCACCAATTGAAAAAGATTCGCCCGGGGCCCGATAGCCGTATTCATTAGCAAGTTTGCCCATTAATAATATTGCTTCGCGGGCTGTTTTTGCTCTTTGCAGTGCAAGGGTCATTAAGTCTGAATAATGTAGGCCCTTTTTGTTATACAATCCTTTTC
>CAZCBD010000099.1:0-10263 GCA_964496755.1 uncultured Melioribacteraceae bacterium | reverse complement strand
CCGCGTAAACGACCGTCGCCGTGCTCGCCACTAAGAGAGCCGTTATATTTTTTTACAAGCATTGCAATTGTTTTACCGATATCATGAAAGAGTTTTACATCTTCGGCTTGTTTTAGATTTAAGACCGGACGCAAGTGAATTTCACCTGTAGCAATATGTGCATAATAGACACAATCTTTTTTAAAACCTTTCATAATCTCAGCAAATTCTTGCATATAATTCGGTAAGTCTTTAGGTAATACGGCAGTGTCTTCAATTACTGCAACGGGTTTTGCATCTCCCGGTACATTTGATAACAGGCCGAGGCCGGCTTTTCTGAGATTCCAAACTTTATTTATTGTATTGCCAAACAAAACAGGAAAACTGTAACCGAAGTTATTTTTTCGGAATTCTTTTTCCATTGCTTCTGTTTTTTTTATTATTTCAGTTTCAGATTTTTCAGCAAATTCAACAACTAAGATTGCCGCAGGGCTACCTTCAATAAAGTCACGATTCTTTTGTTGAGTAAGATTATCTTTTGTGCATTCAATAATATATTTGTCGATTAATTCAATTGCGGTCGGGTTATATTTTAAAGCAATTAAATTTGCTTTAAATGATTCTTCTATTGTTTTACAATGAACACAAACAACAGCTTTTTCTTTTGGGGGTAAATCAACTAAATTTAATTTTATTTCCGTTATGAAAATTAATGTACCCTCGGAGCCTGCAATTAATTTGCAGAAATTAAATTTGTTTTTTGACTTGGAAAAGATTTCCGTATCAAGTAATAAATCCAAAGCATAACCGGTATTTCTTCTATTTATTTTCGGATTTGGAAATTCATTTAATATTTCCTTTTTGTTTTCGGGCGAAGAAAGCATCGAATTAATACCTCTGTAGATATTGCCTTCGAGATTTTGTAGATGAAGTTTGTTTTGAAATTCTGTTGGTGTTAAATCAGTAAATTCAACTTCCGAACCGTTAGGAAGAAATCCTTTTATTGATAATAAATGATCGCGAGTGCTTCCGTAAATTAATGAGTGTGATCCGCAAGAATTATTTCCAATCATTCCGCCAATATTACATCGATTTGAAGTTGATGTTTCAGGTCCAAAAAATAAATCAAATTGCTCAAGGTGTTGATTTAATTCATCGAGTACAACACCGGGTTGAAGACGAACCCATTTTTCTGTTTTGTTAACTTCAATTATATTCTTTAAATAAGTTGAAACATCAACAATAATAGCTTTTCCAACTACTTGTCCTGCTAAAGAGGTTCCGGCTCCTCTGGGAATTATCGGAACATTGTTTTCATGTGCAAATTGAATTACGTGTTTAATATCGGAATTATTTTTAGGTCTGAGAACAGCAATCGGCTTTTCTTTATATACCGATGCGTCGGTTGAATATTGAATTAAATGAATTTCATCGGTAAACAAATCACCCGATAATTTATATTTTAAGTTTGAAAAATTTAACATTATAATATTTATAATTCCCGAATTTAATTTTTAAGTGATTTTATTTTTTGTATATCGTTTTATTGATTCAATTAAAAGACTAATTAAGAGAGCCATTAAAAATAGTATTAAAATTAAACTTATAATTTTAATACCGATAAGATATTTATAAAAAAGGTAAAGCAAACCTGCAGTAGTAGTTGGGAGTAAGAAAACTAAGGGTAAAACTACATGTAAATAAAAGCTTTTATCTTTTTTCTTTTTATGTGAAACAAAAAGAATTGTGAAAGGAATAATTAAAATCATTAATCCTCCAAGAACCAAACCATTCCATAATTCGATAAACGGAACAAATTTAAATAAAATAAATCCGACTAGAGCAACAAACATACTTGAAGATAAATTCTTTTTTAGAAAAGTATTTTTACCAAGTTCTTGAACCACATACCGACTTGTTCTGGCAAAAGAGTCCAAAGTAGTTAAAGTTAAAGCGGTTAAAGCCAATGCTCCGGTAGTAACACCAACAACCACAGGTATTCCCAGATGTGCCATTGCTTCACCCAAACCTTTTGAAAAGAGTTGACTTATAACTGCGCTTGAAAGAGTTTTGCTTGTAAAATCCGAATAACTAAAAGCGGTAAAAACAAGTGATGCGGAAAGTACGGCCATTACGGTTTCTCCAAGCATTCCGCCGTAAGCTACAGGAAATGCATGAGATTCTTTTGCAAGTTGTTTGGAAGTTGTGCCACTTGAAATTAGTGCATGCCATCCGGAAGCTGCCCCACAGGAAATAGTAACAAACAACATTGGCCACAAAGGACCTCTTATATCACTGAAAAAACTATGGAAGAAAGGCATTTTTATTTCGGGCATTCCAATTAAAAGTCCTATAAAACCGATTAATAATCCTATGCCAAGAATTGCAAAATTTAAATAATCACGAGGTTGAAGTAATATCCAAACGGGAACATAGATAGCAATAAAGGTATAGCTTAAAAAGAAATATGCCCAAAAATCCGAGGATGCTTCTATTGGATTATTAATTCCAATCCAAACAAACAAAAAAGTTAAAGCTATTCCAACAATAGTTGTTAAGCTTAATCCGATGCCTTTTTTAAGCATGATTCCGCATAGCATTGCAATTGGAATTAAAGCAATTGTTGGCCAAACGGCAGTCGGCATTTTTTCAAGCGTACTTGCAATTATTGAAAGAAAGATTGCATAAACCAAAATACCGCCGAAAGCTAAAACCAAGCTTACCAGCTTACCTGAAATTGGTCCTAATTCTTCCTTGGCAACTTCACCCATTGATTTACCTTGATGGCGTACCGAAAGCATTAGAGAATAATAATCATGAACTGCGCCAATGAAAAGTACACCAAGTACCATCCAAAGCAATGCCGGACCCCATCCCCAAATTAAACCGACGATTGATGCTATTATCGGACTTGTTCCGGCAATCGACATAAAATGGTGTCCAAATAAAACTCCTTTGCGAGTAGGAATAAAATCCCTATTATCATTTAATTTATTTGCCGGAGTCGGAATCGAATCATTCGGTAAAAAATTTGATGTTACACTTTTGCGCAAAAATTTATAACCAAGAATTAAAGCTGAGTAGCCAATTAAAAAAACAGGTAAAATGTTCATTAATTTTCTCCACTTATTTTTTAAATAAATCTCTTAGTTTTATACGTTCAAAATAATTTTCCTTTTTATTTATTTCATCGCAATATTGTTTTTGAAGATTTTGAAGTTGAGTTTCAAAACTCCCTATCAAGTAAAATTTTTCCGATGATAAATTCACTAATTTTTCTTCGGGTTCATTGACAGGGCAGATATCACGATATTCAATTAATTCGCCGGTTTCAAGTTCATCGAACCATCTTAATGGAAGGCCTTGCGTTCTGCACACGTAAGGTCTGTTTTTATAAATTCCGCATTCGTTGTTTTTAGATAGAAACACACACTTGCCTTTAATTGTTGGTGTATTATTAGACAAAAATTTTTTTTCATTACATTTTATATTTTTTGCTTCAATTGTGAAAACCGTAATTTCATCGATGCAGCAATCACTACATCCTTGTTTACAATTAATAAAGTCCGAATTTTCTTTTGTTAGGTGATTTGCCAATGTATCAACTTGTTTATAAAAAAGTTGCAAATTTTCTAATGCTGTCAATTTAACTCCGCAAGTTTTATCATGAGTAACTTATGAATTTCATTTATTTTTTTTACTGAGCCTGAAAAATTATTAGCAATAAATGAAAAAGCAATTAATCTTCCGCTTTTGCTTTTCACATAGCCCGAGTGTGATCTTACGCCTTCCATGTAACCTGATTTAATATGTGCGTTATTTTCAATAATAGTTCCTTTTCCAAAATATTTAAAGGCACTTATATCATCAATTTTACCGGCTATGCCAAGTGAGTTGTAAAAAACGGAAAAATATTTTTTGGTTTTAATTTTACGTAAAAACTCAGTCATTAAATTGGTTGATATTGTGTTTGAGCGAGAAAGTCCGTTTCCGTCATAAATATTTAAGCTTAAAATATCTAAGTTTAAATTAATCATATATTTTTTGAGAAATTTAATACCGTTTTTAAGTGAGCCTGTTTTATGATTAGCAATTGCTAAAATTCGTAGAAGAGTTTCTGCATAAAGGTTAAAACTTTTTTTGTTTGTAAACTTTACAATCTCGGATAAGGGTGGAGAAGTAAATTCAATTAATAATTTGGCTTCCGATAAATTTATTTTTTTCCCTGAAATTTTACTTTTTTTCAAAACGTTAATTTTGTTTTTATGTAATAGATTTACAAAAAAATCCAGAGCAAACTTTGCCGGATTAGGGATAGAACCTTTAATTGTAAAGATATTTTTTCCGGCAGGAATTGTGCCTCGTAGAATTGAGAAATATTGATTGGGTGCGGAATATATATAGGCGTTGTCGCCTGAATATTTATGACTTGCTTTTAAATGGTTTTCAAACTTTATTTTTTGTTTTGGCTCTGTTCCTAAAATATTAATTTTGCTACCGATTTTATTTTTGGATGATAGGTGAAGTTTGTACAAATTATCATTTATTGAAAGTGCCGAAACTTGTGCTCCGTAGTAATTTCCAAGATCTTCCCAAAACCATAAGCGGGAAATATTGCTGCCTGAGAAAAGAGAATTGTCTATAATGAATTTTCCGTTAATTGTTTTAATGTTAAACTTTTTTAACGTAGAAATAAAAATTGTTGAAACGGAATTCAAATTATATTTTTCATCGAAATTTGAAGATCCAAAAGTTGGATCACCTGCTCCAACCAAAATTAAATTGCCGTTTAATATTCCGTCGGAAATTATATTTCCGGTATAGTATAATTTTGTTTTGAATTTAAACTCTGAACCAAGCATATCAAGAGCAGCAGCTGTAGTCAATAATTTTAATCCTGATGCGGGGGCCAATGCCGATTCTGAATTTTCATTAATAATTATTTCACCTGTATCAACATATTTTGCCGACAAACTCCACTGGGCACATCGTAATAAATCGGATTTCTTGGACGAAGAAATTATGTTATCAATAGTTTGGCATTGTAATATTCGAGTTAAAAATAAAAGTGCAAAAAAAATATTTTTCATTTTTTATCTATTAATAATGTAAAGTAAATAAACTTAAAAAAAGTTGCGGATAAAAAAAAAGCCTCCCAAAGAGGCTTTTGATAAGTACTATTTATTTAAAGTGGTACCCGTTGCTTTCAAATCGGAAATAGCTTGCAATACTCTTTCTTTCATTCCTTTTTGTGCAGCTTTTAAATAACTGCGCGGATCATAGAATTTTTTAACACCTACTTCACCGTCAATTTTTAAAACGCCATCATAATTTTTAAACATGTGATCAACAATAGGACGCGTAAAAGCATATTGAGTATCGGTATCAACATTCATTTTAATTACACCATATTGCAGGGTTTCATGGATTTCATCAAGCGAAGATCCACTGCCGCCATGAAATACTAAATCAAAAGAAGCTTCTTTGCCGTACTTGGCAACAACAGCATCTTGGCCCTCTTTCAGAATAGAGGGTTTTAATTTTACATTGCCCGGTTTATAAACACCGTGTACATTTCCAAAAGTAGCAGCAAACATGTATCTTCCGCCGTTTACAGCAGAAAGACGTTCGTAAACTTCCAGCATATCTTCCGGGGTTGTGTATAGTTTTTCAGCGGGAGCATTTTCGTTATTAACACCGTCTTCTTCGCCGCCAACAACACCGGCTTCAACTTCTAAAATAATTCCAAGTTCTTTGCAGGTTTTTAATAATTCAACGGAAATATCCATATTTTCTTTTAATGGCAATTCCGAACCGTCAAACATATGGGAATTGAATAAAGGTTTTTCGCCTCGGGCCACTCGTTTTTTGCTTTCTTCAATAAGCGGCAAAATGAATCCCTCAAGTTTACTTTTAGAACAATGATCAGTGTGCAAGGCAACATTAATATCATATTTTTCTGCAATCATGTGGACGTGATTTGCAATTGCCATGGCTCCAATGGCCATATCATTTATTCTCAATCCCGATGCAAATTGTCCGCCTCCGGAGGATACTTGTATTATTCCGTCGGATTTGGCTTCCTGCAGTGCATCTAAAACTGCATTTGCGGTCATCATTGAAGTGACGTTAATCGCTGGATAAGCAAATTTGTTTTGTTTTGCATTGTCTATCATTTCACAATATTTTTCATAAGTTACAACCGGCATATTTACTCCTTTTATATTTTATATTTTTTATTTGCAAGTAATCAAAACATAATAAAAAAAAATTCTTAAATTCTCTATTCAAAATTTGAAGGAAAATAATGAAAGAAATTTTATCGGTAATATTTGATTTGGATGGAACGTTAATGAAATCCGACAAAACCATTTTTCAATCCATGCTCAAAGCTTTAAAAGATATAAAAATTGAATTAAATCTATCGCAAAACGAATTTCAACAATACATCGGGTTACATTTTGTAGATATATTTCAAGCATTAAATATTCAAGTTCAAAATTTAGATCTTTTTTTTGAAAAATATAAAACATATTATTATAAGCTTATAAATCTGACGGAAATTTATCCCGATGTGGAAAATGTATTAAGAACGTTATACGAAAAAGGAATTAAAATTTCATTACTGACGACAAAATCGCAAGAGCAGGCGGATAAAATAATTGATTATTTCGGGTTAAGAAAATATTTTTCAATTGTAATGGGACGCAGAAAAGGGGTACAGCATAAGCCTTCGGCTGAACCGATAAATTTAATTTGTTCGGAATTAGGTATCGCAAAAGAAAAAACAATAATGGTTGGTGATACGGAAATGGATATTGGAGCAGGTAAAAATGCCGGAGTATTTACAGCAGCTGTTTCATACGGATTCCGAAATAAGGATGAATTGTTTAATTTAAATCCGGATTTTATTTTTGAAAATATTTCTGAAATATTAAAAATTATAGATTGAGAAATTGAATTTTAGATTATAATATATTGTAAATCTTTTGGTAAATAATTACAGAAAAAAATAAAAATAAAAGTAATGAAAATAAAAGTAATAGTATTTGATTTGGGAAATGTATTATTGCCGTTTGACTATTCGTATCTGATAACTGCATTGAATAGAATTGATACGGGGCTTGGTGAAAGATTTTATAAACGATATAAAGAAAATTATTTTGTTCATCGGCAATTTGAGAAAAGTGAAATTTCTGAAAATGAATTTTGGAAATTTATGCAACAATGGTTGGAAAATAAGATTGAACGAGAGTATTTTTATAAAATTTATTCCGACCTATTTGATGAGAATGAAAAACTAATAAAACTTCTTCCTAAGTTAAAAGAAAAATATAAGTTAATTTTGCTTTCGAATACGAATAAAATTCATATGAAATATGGTTGGCAAAAGTATGGTTTTTTGAAGTATTTCGACAAGCTGATTCTTTCGCATGAAGTAAAGTCCGTAAAACCGGAACAAAAAATATTTAAAGCGGCGGAGGAATATTCAAATGAAAAATCGGAAGCTCATTTATTTATTGATGATATTGAGGAATATTGCAATTCAGCAAAAGCGTTAGGTTGGGAAGCCATTCAATGTCTTAATTCTGAATATGTTTTGAATGAATTAATAAAACGAAAAATAATTTGAGGTTAAATATTTTATGTTAAAATTATAACCATTCTTTCCATTCATCCGGCCGATAGCCAATGGTTACGTGATTGCCGTTTCTTACAATTGGTGTTTTAAATAGTAGCGGATCGTTGAGTAATTCTTTTTCCACGTCATGAATTATAAACTCTAAATTTCTCTTTTTGTATTGCTTGCCTTCTTTATCAATTAATTCTTCCAAATCAACGACCCGCCTGATATTAGTAAGTTCACCGGGACTTATGCCTTTTTCCGATAGATTTCTATACTGAAATTTTATTCCGCGTTCTTTAAAAAACCTTTCTGCTTTTTTTGTTTCGTTGCTTTTTTTAGTGCCAAAAATTTGTATGTTCATTTTAATCCATGATAAAAAATAAATAGTACTACAAATAAAAGAAAATTATTTTTTGCCGTCAATAAGCCAACGAGTGATAGCATCAACGGCACCATTAACAAAGGTTTCTTTGTGTTTTTCAGCATCTGATTTTTTAAGCGGACTTTCAAAACCAACGGCAATATAATAAATGGCTTTGTCGAAAAAATTACTGATTTTATTGTGGAATTCTAAAGCTTGATGCATGTCGATAATTGTATTAATAATACCTTGCGACACTACATATTTCCACAAAACGGCTTTTGTTAAAATTAAAGCATAAATTACTTCACTTACTTCTAATCCTTCCAAAGCACGTTCTCTACCGAGACTTATAAAATGTTCAACGGTTTCTTTATCGGTAAAATCATCTTTCGATAACCATTTGCCAAGTCTGAAAAAAAGATCCGAAATACGATTAACAAGAAGTTTTTCGTTCATGTTATGATAGTTCGGGGTGGAGGGGTTGTTGCGAACTTCATTAATCCATTTTTTTGTAAGGTCCTCTGCATGTGTTTCCACCAGAGAAACAAATTTTTTAAATAGCATTTTAACTCTCCAGGTATGTTTATGTTAATTTTTTATTAGCTCAAAAGTTTTTTCAATGGTCGATGTTTTTCCGGAGTGTTCGTCTGTAACAATAAATATCAGCTTATAGGTGCCGATGGAAAAGTTTGAGTCAAGATTAGCTTGAACATCAATAGTTAAATCAATGAAATCTTCTTCTTGTTTTTCAACTATCGAACCAAAATCAAATTGATTTAAAGTATCCTTTTCGGGTGTAATTAAATTAACAAGGTAAGAAATATTACAGGAAAAAGTATCGTTTGTTTCGATTTGTGTAAAGCCTTTAAGATTAACCGAAGAATTTAATTCCCAGCCACTATCAAGTTCAAAAGCATAGGCTTCGGGAGAAAAGAGAGTTAAATTTTCTTTTTCTGAACAAGAAAATAATATTAGAATTAATATGTAAAGTAAAAATTTTTTCATAAAAAAAGCCCCTAAAAAAGGGGCGTTATAATTAGTGTTTATTTTTAAATTCATTCATGTATTCAACCAAAGCTTCAACACCTTCGGTGGGAAAAGCATTATAAATTGAAGCGCGAATACCGCCAACCGAACGATGTCCTTTTAGGTTTAACATGCCTTTTTCTATTGAACCTTCAACAAATTCTTTTTCAAGTTCAGGAGTTTCTAAGTTAAAGCAAACATTCATTAAAGAGCGATCTTCAACTTTTGCATGTCCTTTATAAAATCCGTTGCTATTATCAATTGCATCGTAAAGCAAGTTTGCTTTTTCAACATTTTTCTTGTACATAGCATCTAATCCACCGTTGTTTAAGAGCCATTTATAAACAAGGCCCATCATATAGACAGTGTAAGTTGCCGGAGTATTATACATCGATTTTCCGTTAACATGTACTTGGTAATTCAAGTAGGTATGTAGTTCGTCGGAGCTTCTTTCAAGCATATCTTTTCTGATGATAACCAAAGCTGTTCCTGCAGGTCCCATATTTTTTTGAGCTCCTGCATAAATTAATGCATATTTGTTTACATCGATTTTGCGACTTAACATATCTGAAGATGTATCGCAAACCAATGGTACATTTCCAACTTCGGGTTCAGTTTTCCAAGCTGTTCCATATAAGGTATTGTTCGAAGTAAAGTGAACGTAATCAGCTTCGGGATCTAATTTAAGGTCTTCTTGTTTCGGAATAAAATTGAAGTTTGCTTCTTCAGAAGTTCCGGCAACATTAACAGCACCAACTCTTTTAGCTTCTTTAACGGCTTTTTTAGACCAACCGCCGGTTAAAATATAATCGGCTTTTTTATTTTTTGTCATTAAATTTAAAGCAACCATTGAGAATTGAAGGGTAGCGCCACCTTGAAGGAAAAGAATTTCGTAATTATCGTTAATGTCTAATAATTTACGTAAGTCTTCTTTTGCGGAATTAAAAATATCATCGTAAACTTTTGAACGGTGACTCATTTCCATTACATTCAGACCGTGTCCTTTATAAGAAAGAAAATCTTCTTGAGCTTCTTTCAATACATCTAAAGGAAGTACTCCGGGTCCTGCGCTAAAATTAAAAACTCTTTTTGTCATTTCACACCTTTAAGTTTAAAGTTAATTAATTTTGAACAATTAAATTTCATGCACAGCAAATCCATCTCTCAATTTTGGTTCGAACCAAGTAGATTTAGGAGGCATAATTTCACCGGCATCAGAAATATTCATTAAATCATCAACAGTAACCGGATACATTGAGAATGCAAC
>CAZCBD010000098.1:0-10270 GCA_964496755.1 uncultured Melioribacteraceae bacterium | reverse complement strand
TATCGATAAACATTTTGGTATTAGAATTACAAATCTTGTTGAACCGAACGAAAGAATAAAAGGAATTTAAATGTCTGTTTCCGATTACTTATATATTTTCTTTGTGCTGGGTGTTTTGCTGGGCATAATGTATTTGCTTCTACTTGTGGTTAAAAAATTTCTGTATAATTCAAAATCACTTAATAATGGAAAAATAAATTTTTCTGTTGTTACCACTAAACCGATTATGCCTAAAAAGTATGTCAGTATTATTAAAGTTAAAGAAAAGTATTACTTGCTTGGTGTAAGTGAAAATTCAATTAATTTGATAGATAAATTAAATCCGGATGATATTGAAATAAAGAATGATGCAAAATCGGATTTCAGCAAACCATCTTTTATGGAACTGTTTAAGAAAAATATGGGGCTGAAATGAAAAAGAAATTTTTCCAAATAATATTTTCAAAAAAAATGTTATTTATTTTGGCTTCAATCTTTTTTTTCAGCGGAATTGTTTTTGCCCAACAACAATCCCCAACAATCCCATTACCGAAAATCGGTATTAATGTAGGAACAGCGTCAACTCCGGAAGATATATCGGTAACACTTCAAATTTTACTTTTGCTTACTATCCTCTCATTGGCTCCGTCAATATTGATAATGACAACCTCATATTTACGGGTTTTAATTTCCTTTTCATTTTTAAGACAAGCTTTGGGAACAATGCAAATGCCACCGAATCAACTTTTGGCCGGTATTGCACTATTTGTTACATTTTTTATTATGTCTCCTACTTGGACCAAGGTTTATGATGATGCGGTTAAGCCTTATATGGCAAAGGAAATTCCGGCCGATACGGCATATGCCAGAGGAATAAAGCCGATTAGGGATTTTATGTTTAATAATGTTCGTGATGAAGATTTAGGTTTGTTCATTAGCTTTACCGATATGCAAAAACCCGAAACCAGAGAAGAGTTGCCTACTTACATTTTAATACCTGCATTTATTTTAAGTGAATTACGGGCAGGATTTATAATAGGATTTTTCTTATTTATTCCATTTTTAATGATAGATATGATTGTATCCAGTATTCTAATGTCGATGGGTATGATGATGTTGCCCCCGATGATGGTTTCACTACCTTTTAAAATACTGTTGTTTATTTTAGTTGACGGGTGGTCACTAATTGTAGGATCACTTGTAAGGAGTTTTGGCGGATGACAATAGATATTGTAGTTGAACTTTTAACAGAAGTGTTTTACACTGTTCTAATTATCCTGCTCCCGATACTTGGAGTTTCCCTTATTTTCGGTTTGCTGCTTTCTATTTTTCAAGCTGCTACATCGCTTCAGGAAATGACATTAACATTTGTACCGAAAATAATTTTAACCGGAATAGCCATTATTGTAATGCTTCCGTTTATGGCAGATAAAATGATAACCTTTACTCACAAAGTTTTTAATCTTATGGTTTCGGTTTTAAAATGACTGAAGTTTTTGTCCAAGATTTTATAAAGGGCTTGTTAATTTTTTTGCGAATTGCTGCAGTAATGTTTACAGCACCGGTTTTTGGCAATAAAAGCATTCCGCGAATGGCAATATTATTGCTTTCCTTAGTTTTTACATATATGATCTTTTTTATTACGGATACTTATCATTTCAATTTGGACGAAGGTTTATTGGAATTAGCGATAGTGGCGGTTAAAGAAACTATAACCGGAATGATAATAGGCTACAGTGTAAATTTTATATTTCAGGCTTTATCTTATGCGGGAATGTTAATCGGGTTTGATATGGGGATCAGCATGTCGCAAGCTTTCGATATAAATTCGGATTCATATACAAACAATATCGGGCAATTATTTATTACTTCCGCTTTGATAATCTTTTTATTAATCAATGGCCATCATTATGTTATAAGAGCTTTGGCTTTTTCCTTCAAGGTGGTGCCAATCGGATTTTATAGCATAAACGAAGAGGTTTACAAAATATTATTAAGATACTCAGGTTCTGTTTTTGTATTGGCAGTTAAAATAGCTGCTCCAATAATGATTTCATTTTTTTTAATTCATATTTCAGCCGGAATAGTTGCAAGAGTAAGTCCGCAAATGAATGTGTTTTTTGTAATTCATCCGCTTAAGATCGGTTTAGGATTTTTACTTCTTTTCTTTTTTATACCTACGTTTATTTATTTTATGGCAAGCTTATTGAAAGGTTTTGAACATAAACTATTTTATTTAGTAAAAGCGATGAACGGGTAAATGGCAAAAGATCAAGGTGGTCAAGAAAAAACCGAACAGCCGTCGCAGAAGCGGCTGGATGATTCCAGAAAAGATGGAAAAGTTGCACGAAGTCAAGAGCTGAATTCATTAGCTGTATTTGGTACAGGGTTGTTAATTTTATTTTTGTTCAAATCTTCAATGGCTGAAAATCTTGGCAACATTTCAAAATACATTTTTTCGAATATTACAACTCTTGAAATTAATCTGAATTTGGTGCAATACTATTTCTATAAAGGATTTCTTTTTATTATTATGATTTTAACTCCTTTTTTTCTGAGTCTGTTTCTTGTAAGTTTGGCTTCCGGATTCGGGCAAGCCGGATTTCGGATTACGCCTAAAGCTTTAAAACCCAAAGGGGATGTGCTAAACCCGATAAAAGGAATGAAAAATAAATTTTTTTCGGCTTCATCGGTTGTTGAATTAATAAAATCGCTATTAAAACTCGGCATTGTTGCACTAATTGCCTATATAGAACTTTCCGATTCTATTATTCACTCTTCAGGATTTATACAATTCAATCCTTCCGAAATAATTAATTTTATGGTGAAAGCTTCTTACGGCTTTTTATGGAAAATACTTTTGGTTTATGCTGTTTTTGCGATTAGTGATTTTATTTACCAAAAATATGATTACAAGAAAAATCTGAAAATGACTAAACAAGAAGTTAAAGATGAACACAAAGATACGGAAGGCGATCCGCTAATTAAAAATAAAGTTTTATCAAAAATGCTTCAAATGGCTCAGCGCAGAATGATGCAAGATGTTCCGCAAGCAGATGTTGTAATTACAAACCCGACTCACGTTGCCGTTGCACTGAAATACGAGTTCGGCAAAGATGAATCACCAACGGTTATTGCGAAAGGGTTAGATAATGTTGCACAAAAAATAAAATCCGTTGCGCGTGAGCATAATATACATATGTACGAAGATGTGCAACTTGCCAGAACTTTATATAAAACATGTGAGATTGGAGACTCTATTCCCGAGAATCTATTTAAAGCTGTGGCACAAATTTTGGCCTATGTTTATAAATTAAAAAAGAATAAAAAGAAAAGTATTGTTTAATTTATTAATATTTATTTTGCAAATGTAATTTTGCCTAAAAACCTTTTTGTTAACTTTTTATCGAAATCTATTTTAGCGGAATTTTTATAGTTTTTAATGGATAAAATATTCAAACATACCGACATTATTTTTGCCTTTGCAATAATTTTTATGCTTGGGCTTATGATTATTCCATTACCGCCTGCACTACTCGATTTTCTTTTGGCATTAAATATTTCGTTTGCCGTATTAATTCTCATAGTTTCGCTTTATATACAAAAAGCCTTAGAAATATCTGTTTTCCCGAGTTTGCTTTTGGTATTAACGCTTTTCAGACTTGCCTTAAATATAAGTTCAACAAGATTGATTTTATTGGAAGGCTATGCAGGAAAAGTAATCGAAACTTTCGGACAATTTGTTGTTGGCGGCAGTTATGTAGTTGGGTTTGTAATTTTCTTAATTTTAGTGATTATTCAATTTGTTGTAATAGTAAAAGGTTCCGGACGAATTTCGGAAGTTGCAGCTCGTTTTACCTTAGATGGAATGCCCGGAAAACAAATGGCTATTGATGCGGATTTAAGTAGTGGAATTATTACGGAAGATGAAGCTCGTTCCAGACGTGAAACAATTTCAAAAGAAGCAGAATTTTACGGTGCAATGGATGGTGCAAGTAAATTTGTTCGTGGTGATGCCATTGCCGGTATTTTGATAAATGTAATTAATATTATAGGCGGAATTGTAATTGGTGTTGTTCAAAACAATATGGACATTTCTCAAGCGCTTCAAACTTATACAATTTTAACTATTGGCGACGGATTGGTTTCGCAAGTACCGGCTTTATTAATTGCCACATCGGCAGGTATGGTGGTTACAAAAACTGCCAGCGGCGAAACAATGGACGGCCAAATGAAAAGGCAGTTGCTGTCTAATCCTAGAGTTCTTGGTGTGGTTTCCGGAGCGGTATTTTTATTTGCACTTGTGCCCGGAATGCCAACCGTACCCTTTTTGTTATTAAGTGTTTTAATTGGTGGCGCAACTTATTTTACCAAAAAGAATATTAAAAAAGAGGAAGTTGAAGAAATAATTCAAGAAGAACAAGAAGAAGAAAAATCGGAAGAAAAAGTTGAATCTTATTTGCAGGTTGACCCGATTGAAATTGAAATAGGATATGGATTAATTTCGTTGGTAGATGAAAATCAGGGTGGAAATTTATTTCAAAAAATTTCTTCGACCAGAAAATATATTGCTTTGGAATATGGAATTGTTGTTCCGCCCGTACGTGTTCGTGATAATTTACAACTTTCTCCGAACGAATACATAATTAAAATTAAAGGTAACTTGGTAGCCCAATACGAAATTTTTAGCGATCGTTTTTTGGCAATGAATCCGGGTGGAATTGAAGAATCCCTAAGCGGGATTCCTACTCGCGATCCTGCATTTGATTTGGAAGGTTTTTGGGTTGACGATCAGGAAAAAGAAAAAGCCGAAATACTCGGTTATACGGTGGTAGATGCAATTTCAGTCTTATCTACCCATTTGCAAGAAACCATTAAAATGAATTTCGATAAAATTTTATCGCGCCAATCGGTTAAACAATTATTGGAAAATCTTAAAAAAGATTATGCGGCCGTAATAGAAGATATTAATCCGGAAGTTTTATCATTAGGAACTATTCAAAAGGTTTTACAAAATCTACTTAAGGAATTAATCCCGATAAAAGATTTAGTGCAGATTTTGGAATCCTTAATCGATTATTCAAAAGTAACTAAAAATATTGATGTGCTAACCGAATACGTTAGGCATTCTTTAGGCGATACAATTGCATCTTTATATAAAGATCAATACAATATAATTCATGCAGTGGCATTGGGTGAAGCAATTGAAAACCATATGACGGATGCATTATCGAAGCAAGAAGAGGCAACCCAAACATTAGGATTAACTCCGGAAATGTTACAATCGCTTCAACAAGCAATTTCCGGATTTATGGATACATTCAGAAACTTGGGATATATGCCTTTGTTTATAACTTCGGCTACTATTCGTCCATACTTTTTTAGATTAATTCATTCAACCTTTGCCGAAGTTGCTGTTGTTTCATACACGGAATTACCATCGAATGTTGAAATTGAATTTATCGGTAAATTGGAAATTTAATTTCACATTAAAAGATTTTTGAAAGAGGTTTTAATGCAAATAAGAAAATTTCTAGCTCCAAGCTTAAAAAAAGCAATTGAAAAAATGAAAGTTGAATTGGGTGATGAAGCTGTTGTGCTTTCAACAAGAATGCTTAACGGGGCTAATCAAAAAAAAATGTTTGAAGTAACCGCCGGGCTGGAAACCGATACCAATACAGATAACTTGCACGAAACCCCAGTAAATATTGAAAAAAATAAATCGGGGGGGAATATAAATTCCGAGATTAGAGATACATTTAAAAATAATTTCGAAAGTGAAATTAAGATTAACTTTAAACAACAAAAAGAAAAATTAAATGAGAAAAGATTAAACGAGGAAGAATTAAGTAAAGGAAAATTTCAAACTAAAAATAAAATGGATTTTACAGGCGGCAATAAAAAATTTCCATTCAATGAAAAAATAAATGCAGAGAAAATAAATGCAGAAAAAGTAAATGCAGAGAAAATAAATAAATCCAATACGACAATAAATAATGTAATAAATGAAATAGAAGAAATATTAATTAGCCACGATGTTGAAAAAAGATTTGTTGATAAAATCTCTACTCAACTGAACAGGTATCAAAATCTTCTAACGCCGGAAAATATTGATCAATACACAATATCGGTTTTATCGGCAATGATTCCTACCGAGGGGTTTGAGGTAACAAAGAAAAGAAAACCCAAGATTATTGGAATGGTAGGCCCAACCGGAGTTGGAAAAACAACCTGCATTGCAAAACTTGCGCTAATTTCAAAAATATTGCATAAACTTGATGTGGGTCTAATTACGATTGATACATATAGACTTGGTGCTTTAGATCAGCTAAAAGTTTTTTCGGAAGTTAGTAATATTGACCTTTTAATTGCTTATGATCCGGAAGAACTTAAAAAACACGTAAACAAATTTAAAAATAAAGATTTAATTTTTGTTGATACGGTTGGCCGAAGTCAAAACGATAAATCTCATTTACAAGATGTAGCAAAATTTTTATCTGTTGTAAAACTTGATGAAAATTATTTGGTTTTAAATTCAACCGGTACTTCCAAATATATGATTGATGTGGCAACAAAATTCAGAATTTTAAATTATAACGGATTAATATTTAGTAAAATAGATGAGGCTGTTACTTATGGCAGTCTATTAAATGTTGCAAATATTACTGCAACACCAATTAAATATTTAACGAATGGGCAGGTTATTCCCGATGATATTATTGCTGCCGATTCGGAGTTTATTGCAAACTTAATTTATTCCGGAAAAGTTAATCAATGATTAGTCAAGCAAAACGAATTGCCGATTTAACTAATGATTTTGAAAGAAAAAATCGACAAAAAGATATACCGATTTTTTCTTTTTCTTCGGGGAAAGGGGGTACGGGAAAAAGTTTTTTAATTCTAAATATAGCTGTAAAATTAGCCGAATTAGGCAACAAAGTTTTATTAGTTGATGCGGATTTTAATTTTGCAAATTTGAATACAATGTTAAATATAAATCCCAAAAAAAATCTTTCGGATTATTTTTTGGGAAAAGAAAAATTTGAAAATATAATTTATTCGGTTATTAAAAATTTGGATTTAATCTCCGGAATTTCCGGTTTGGAAAGTAGAATTTCCGAAATTGATATAAACAGAATGTTTCTTGAATTACAAAGAATAAATAATGAATACGATATAATTCTAATTGATAATTCTTCGGGGGCAAGCAATTTTACGGTTGCAGTTCTTAAAAATTCCACTTATAATATAATTGTATTAAATACAGATCCTACTTCGGTAATGGATTCGTATGTTATTTTGAAAATTTTGAAGCAAATAAATTATTTAAATGACAGGTTGATTATAGTAAATAAATCATTAAGCACCGAAGATGGTGAAATTGGTTTTGAGAATCTGAAGCGTGCTTCTTTACATTTTTTAAAGTTTCCTATTAAGTTAATGGGAGTTGTTAATTTTTCGAAAGATGCTATGCAGTCGGTTAAAAATCAAAAACCATTATTTGGTGAAAATCATTCAAAATCAATTTTAGATGAGTTTAAAATAATTTGTAATGAAATTTCCGTTTATATGCAAGTGGATAATAATAGGCAAATTTAGATTAAAAATATTTTTTAAGAATTAATAAAAAATATCGATTTATATACAAAAGATTTAATTTAATGCATAAAAAAAACTGGTACAATCATTGAGCTTTATCTGTAGGAGGAAAAATGGATAAAATAATTTTTAGATTTGGTTTACTTGTTTTTTTTATTTCACTTGTAATTTTTAGTCAAAAAGGATATTCTCCTGAAGATGTTATACTAAAAGCTTTTATTTTATTTTTTGCAGTTACAATTTTAATTGTAATTTTAGCTATATTATTTGTAAGAGCTATTAATAAAACCTCTTTAGAAAAAGCAAGTAAGTTAGGTCAACAAAATTATATGAGTGCAAATGAAACTGAAGAATGAAACTTTGTGGGGTATGTATAAGGAGTCCCCAAATGCCGATATTAAAAGGCAAATAATGTCAAACTACCAAAATCTTGTCCATTATGTAATTCATCATTCCAAATTTATGAATTTGAATATCGTAGATGAACGTGATTATTTTCAGTTTGGAGTTGAGGGTTTAAGCGAAGCAATTGACAGATTTGACCCTGATTACGGAACAAAATTTGAAACTTATGCAATTCAAAGAATTCGTGGAAAAATAATTGACGAATTGAGAAAATTGCAAATTAAACCGAGAAGTTACAATAGTGATAATGAGCTTATTTACAAAAATGTTTCGCTGGATAATTCTTTTGATAATGATGAAGGATATTCTTTAAATGATATTATTCCGTCGAAAGAAAAAAAACCCGATGAAATTTTGGACAAAGGAGAACAAAAAAATATACTCAGACGTTTAATTGAAAAATTAAACGAAAGAGATCGAATTATCATTTCTCTTTATTATTATGAAAATTTAAACTACAGCGAAATTGCTGAAATTTTAGATATAACTATTTCCAGAGTTTCGCAAATTCATTCGAAAATAATTAAAGATCTTAAAAATAAAATAAACAAGCGTTACGACTAAAAAATATAGCTCGGAACATTGCTGTTAAAAGGCGGAATACTAATAAGAAAGCTGATTCTATGAATGATATAGTCTCCGGAAATATTCAAAAAAGAAAAGAAAGGGCTGGTAGAATTCTTTCTTCAATTACCAATTTACCTTCAATTCCAATTGTTGTTTATGAAGTTACTAAGATAATTAACGACCCGTCTTCAAGTGCAACTCAATTATCAAAAGTAATAAGCAAAGATCAGGGATTGGTGGCAAAGGTGCTTTCGGTTGCAAATTCACCCTTATATGGAATACCAAGAAGGGTTTCAACCATTGAGTTTGCAATTGTGATTCTTGGCTTTAATCATATCAAAAATATTGTAATTGCCCTTTCAATGATGGATTCGTTAAAAACTATTGGTGATAAGAGGTTTGATTCGAAGCAATATTGGACACATTCTATAATGGTGGCAACCGCAGCAAAAAGAATAGCAGATGATTTGGGTTTTAGCACAAGCGGTGAAGCTTTTACTGCCGGATTATTACATGATTTGGGGCTGCCGGTTATAAATAAATATTTTACAAAAGAGTTTAAAAGCATTATCGAAAATGTTGAAAAAGACGGAATGTCATTGCGCGGTGCAGAATTGCGTGCTATGGGTGTAACCCATTCGGAAATCGGGAAAATATTAATGGAAAAATGGAATTTACCCGAACAACTTTCCGACGTTGTGCTCTATCATCACAACCCCATTGATGCACCGGAAAATAAAGAACTTACAGCTATCGTACATCTTGCCGATTATATGACCTATAAATTAGAAATTGCCGATTTTCTGTGGGATAGCAACAAAGCAATTGATACCGGTATAATTGATATTTTACAATTAGGGGATTTAGACTATTTAACCGGTTTTATTGAAGGCTATCGTTCGCTTTTTGAAGAACAAGTAAATAATTTTAGTTTTTAATAGATATTTGGGTAGTATGGAAAAAATAAAAAGTAATAATGTTTCGCAAGATACAATTTGCAAATTGGAAAAAGTTTATAATCTTCCTGCATTATCAACCGTAATGATGCAAGTTTCGCAGCTTTTAAGCGACCCGAACACAACTACCGCAGATTTGAGTGAAGTAATAGGCAAGGATCAAGGATTGTCGTCAAAAGTATTGACAATTGCAAATTCACCTCTTTATGGTTTGCCAAGAAAAGTTTCTACAATTGATTTTGCAATAATGATTATTGGATTTCAGGACGTTAAAAATATTGTGGTTGCGCTTTCTATGATAGATGCTTTTAAAAGTCCCGAACAAAAAGATTTTGATCAAAGAAAATTTTGGTTGCATTCTTTGATTACAGGAAGTGCATCTAAAAGAATATCGGATGATTTGGGATATAGAATAGGTCCCGAAGCATTTGTGGCAGGTCTATTACACGATTTAGGTATTGCCGTTATCGGAAAGTTTTTTCCTGAAAAGTTTGGCCGGATTCTTGAAATAGTTAAATTAGATTCAGTTAGTTTCGAAGAAGCTGAAAGAGAAATACTCGGTCTTACACATTATGAAATTGGATATTTCCTTGCCGATAATTGGAATTTGCCAATACGCCTTTGCAATGTTATTAGAACACATCATGCTCCATATAAAAATAGTGATGATGAAATTATTGCTGCAATTGTGCATCTGGCTGATTTTATGACGCATTATTTAGAAATAGGTGATTTTAATTGGGATGCTGATCTCGATTTTGACC
>CAZCBD010000097.1:0-10303 GCA_964496755.1 uncultured Melioribacteraceae bacterium | reverse complement strand
CTGATGAAAAAAAGAATACATAATAATGATACAATTATTTTTGACATTGATGAAACAATTATTTCCAATTACTTACAAATAAAAAGTGTTGAGTTTGGGTATGATTTGGAAAGCTGGAAAAAATATGTGTTGAAAGCAGAGGGGGAAGAAATAAAATTTGTTAAAAAAATGTACAAATTATCGATTGAAAAAAACATTAAAGTAATTTTCCTAACCGGAAGAAGTTTAAATCAGTGTGAGGCTACAAAAAAAAATCTGGAAAAAATCGGAATAGTGAATTACGAAAAGCTACTTTGCAGTGATGCAAAATTTAATTTTTGTTCATTATTGAAGTCCAAGATTAAAATACGTGAACAACTTGCAAAAGATGGTTACAATATAATTGCAACCGTTGGCGATCAGTATTTTGATTTTGTTGGTCCAAAAAAGGGAAAAGTTTTTCGAATCCCGAATATTCTCTATTAAAATCACATAATATTTGAAATTTGAACATACAAATTTTACATTTGTACCCTTAAAATTATGAGGAAAGAATTGGTTAACGTTTTATTTGTTTGTTTGGGGAATATTTGCCGCTCACCCGCGGCCGAAGCGGTTATGAATAAATTGATAGTTAAAAATAATTTAATAGGCGAAATTAAATGCGATTCTGCCGGTACAATAGGTTATCATGCAGGCGAACAAGCCGATTTAAGAATGAGAAAAACCGCTAAAAAACGAAATATAAATATCACAAGTATCTCACGAAAATTTTTACCCGAAGATTTTGAAAGATTTGATTATATTATTGCAATGGACAAGCAGAATTACAAAGATATTTTATCTTTAGATAAAGAAAATAAATATTGGAATAAAGTTTCCTTAATGTGCGAATATGGTAGCTTGTCAATTCAGGAAGTACCGGATCCGTATTATGGCGGTGAAGAGGGATTCGAAAATGTTTTGGACATTTTGCAGAATTCTTGCGAAGGATTAATTGCTATTATTAAAAATCAATTATAAATTTTATGTCCTCTGAAAAGCATATCGAAAAATTGCTTGGTGAAAAAATTAAAAATGTTTTAATGTTGGGTGGCGGATGCATCGGAAATGCACGGAAAATTGAAACCGTTTCCGGAAGGATTCTTTTTGTTAAATCTTATTCCGATACAAATAAATTTATAATACGAAATGAGGCCAACGGGTTAAAGGAACTTAGGAAAGCAAATGCAATTAAAGTTCCTGATGTTATTGCCTTAAATGATGAAATCTTGATTTTGGAATATATTGAAATTGGGAAAAGGCAAAACAATTTTTCAGAATTGTTCGGGATTCAATTGGCAAAATTACATAAATATTATACCGAATATTTTGGATTTTATGAAAATAATTTTATTGGGGCAACTCCACAAATTAATATTAATAGAACAAAAAATTGGTCGGAGTTTTATTGGACGGAAAGATTATTGTTCCAATTCAGATTAGCGGAATCAAAAAATTTGGTGAACGATAAATTAAGAAAGTGTTTTCTTGAGTTTGAAAAAATTTATCCTAAAATAATTGAGGGAACCGAAGAAAAGCCCTCATTAATTCATGGCGATTTATGGAATGGTAATTTTATGGTATCGGTCAATGGAAAGCCGGTATTAATAGATCCGGCGGTTTATTACGGGCACAGGGAAGCGGAGTTGGGAATGACATTTTTATTCGGAGGATTCGACAGAGTGTTTTATGAGGCTTATAATATCGAATATCCTTTAATCACCGGTTGGCAAGAAAGAATTCCACTGTATAAATTATATCATGTTTTAAATCATATGAATCTTTTTGGGACAAGCTATTTATCGCAAGCAATTGAAATAATTAAAAAGTATTGTTGAAAAAATAAAACTTTAACCTTAAATTATTTAACCTAAAGCAACATCCAAGACCATCATTACAGCAAAACCAAGCATGGCTCCCATTGTAGCAATATCGGTATTTTTATTCTGCTGTGCTTCCGGAATTAATTCTTCAACTACAACAAAGATCATAGCTCCGGCTGCAAATGAAAGAGCATAAGGCAATATTGGTCGCATGGTTACAACAGCATAGGCTCCAATTAATCCGGCAATAGGTTCAACTATACCGCTTAATTGTCCGTACCAAAAACTTTTAAATCTGGATAATCCCTCTCTTCGCAGTGGAATTGAAACAGCTGCACCTTCGGGGAAGTTCTGAATTCCAATACCAATAGCTAATGCTACCGCTCCGGCTAATGAAGCTGCCGGAATACCTGCGGCAACAGCTCCAAAGGCAACACCTACTGCTAAACCTTCCGGAATATTGTGGAGAGTAATTGACAACACCAAAAGCACACTTCGTTTCCAAGTTGTTTTTATTCCCTCGGCTTCCGAGACCGGTAATCCCAAATGAAGATGGGGGATTACCTTATCTACTATTCTTAAAAAAACTCCGCCGCCCAAAAAGCCTACGACTGCCGGCACCCAAGGAGTATAGCCCAATTGTTCCGACATTTCAATTGCTGGAGCCAGCAAAGACCAAAAACTGGCGGCAATCATAACTCCTGCCGCAAAACCAAGCATAGAATCCAATACTTTTCTATTTATAGATTTAAAAAAGAAAACGACGCTGGCCCCCAAAGCGGTTACGAACCAAGTAAATCCTGTTGCTATTAATGCTTGTACTACGGGTGTAAAATTACTTATCCATTCAATCATTTATTTCTCCACTTTGCAGCATAGACTTAATCTAAATAACAATATATAAAAAATTAATAAAGTCAAAAACTTTTAATTTATTTTTTTTTCATTAAATTTCTAGAATTAACAAATAATATAAAGAGAGTGTTATGAAAAAAGTTTATTTAATCTTATTTAGCTTTTTAATTCTTTTTGCATTTTCGTGCAAAGAAAACTCAACCGATCCGGAGCAACAAACTAAAGTTACCGAAGTTGTGATGAAAGCTGACTTCCAAAAAGCCGAATTAGGTAAAAAGGCATTTTTAAAATCTTTAGACGTGCCCGGTCAACCTGAAGGCTCGGATTTAGATGGCGATGGTGGTGTTGTTAGATACATTACCCCGTCGGTTTTCAAGGTAGCCTTTAAAAGCTTATACCTTGAAAAGGATGATAACTCAAAAGTTTATCTTATTCCCGACGTTGGAATGCTTAAGAATTCGGAAGTGTTGGATCTTACAAATCCTGTTGTGTTAAATAATATCACGATTGAAGACGGGCATTACAAATTTGCAAAAGGCGAAGTTTATTATTATGAAATAAAAATGCCAATAAACATTCCTTCTAAAGAACAAAGAATACGAATTTATCTAAGCGATGATGATTTTCCATCCGAAGGAAATTTAGGACACCATCAAGGGGATATTTGTTTTGTTGACGAACAAGGTAATGAGTTAGGATGGGTAAAAGGTGGTGAGAAATGGGATGCAGGGAACTTATTAAGTATGCGAAGTAATGTTTGCAACGGTGCCGGCGGAATAGATCCTGAAACAGGGCATAGCAGAGGATTATATGGTAATTCTGCAATGTGGAATGCTCCGTTGTATACTCAAGGCACTTCACAAGATATTATGATTGGTATGAGTGAAATAGATTTAACAATAGAGTCATCTTCAAGGATTTCAATAGAGTTTGTTTTCAATGTGAAAAACACATGGTTTTATGAAGATTTTGATCCGGTTGGGAAACCCGGGCATGGTTTGTTTAATCCGGCAATCGGTGAAGGAATTGTAAAGCAAGGATATAATAATGGCGAAAGAATGAGAGATGCTGCTTGGTATGATCATACAACAAATGAAAGTGCGGAATGGACACCATTATTTTTTACTCCTGAAATGAAGGTGGTAAATATTAAATAAGTCGGATTCTTCAATCAGAGAACCACTTATAGAGCAAAGTTTTTCTTTGCTCTATTTTTTTATTCAAAATGAACGAATGAGTGAGTATTAATCATAAATCTGTAATTAATGAAGTCAGAGTTGATTTACTTTTGAATTAAAATATTTAATCCCTAACTTACGAATGCGTGATAGTTTAAGTTAAAACATTCTGCCGTTGCAGAAAGATATTGAAATTTCAATAAGCGCCACAGACAATTAACTTCTCCATTATTTAATGGAGAAGTTTTTTTTAATAAACCAGAGAGTTACAATTCACTTTTTATAGCATTTTCATAATAAGATTTATAGCTTTTTATAGCTTCGAACATTGCCGAAGCAATTTTATTTTGCCCACTCTTGCTTTTCAGATAAGCTTCATCTTTTTTGTTAGATAAAAAACCTGTTTCGAAAAGTATACCCGGCATAGAAGCGCCTACCAGCACATAAAAACCGGCCTGTTTAATTCCACGCGAAGGAATTGAAATTCGTGAAGATAATTTTTGTGTTAAAATTTCGGAAAATTTTTCGGAATATCTCATATAAGCAGCGTGTGCCATACTCACTAAAATAAAATTTTCATTTGTCAAGGTCTGATATTTATGCGGATTATCTTCCAGTTCAATTACACTGTTTTCATATTCGGCAATTTTAATTGCATCATCTGTTTTGCCGGGGCGAAGCAAATAGGTTTCAAATCCGCGAGTTTTACTTGGCTTTTTCCGCAAAGAGTTGCAGTGAATTGAAATAAATAATTTCCCGTTAACATCGTTAGCAAATTTCCCTCGTTTATAAAGTTCTACGAATTTATCGGTTGTTCGTGTATAATATACTTTAACCGAGGGTAAATATTTTTCAACTAATTTGCCGAGTTTAAGTGCAATGGAAAGATTAATATCCTTTTCGTTGATGCCGGTAACTCCGCGTGCTCCGGGGTCTTTGCCTCCATGGCCGGCATCAATAACAATTGCATCAAATTGCCAGCGTGATATTTCATCGGCAAAATTTATTTCCTTTGGCTGCACGGATTTGTTTTGAATTGAGACCAAAAGAGAACTGGATTCTTCGTCATAAAATATATCTGCGCCGGCATAACCGGATTTCAATTTAAAGGTAAATTGGTAAGTCCCTCTGTTTAATGGAATAAGTTCGGCGCTTTTAATAAATCCGGTTGGTTTAAAATTATCCAAAATGTGTGGGTCAATTTTAGCCGAAGCAATGGTTATTATTAACTGATTATTTATAATTGATCTACTGAATTTATACACAGGTTTAGTTGTATTAAAAACTAATTGAGTGCCGTTAAATTTCTCTTCGGTCTGAAGTGAAAAAATGTCAAATTCCGATATGGGTTCGGATGCTATGGTGGCAATAATTTCATTGTGCTTATCTGAAAGTTCAATGTTAAAGTATTTGTTTGATGCTGCGGTTAAATATTTTTTTGAATACAACAAAGGAATAAAAACATCATTTTTAATTTGAAGAGTTGATAATGGTAATTGAAAAACAGAAACAATATTTTTAATTGTTTGAACAACAAATTGATTACGAGCAGTAAATTTAAGCTTGCCAGAATTAAATTTTAATTCAAGCTTCATGTTTTTAGGGTTAAAATAAAAATGACCACCCAAAGCATTGCATATTTCCCTTGACGAAACGAAGGGCATGTTTCGTTTCATAATTGTGGTAATTCCAATTCGTTTTCCGTTTACGGAAATAACTACTTGTTTTTTTTCTTTTGCGTAAAAAGAAAAAACGACAAAAAATAAAAGTAAAATTACAAAAAATCTTTTCATTGATTATCCTATAAAAGGAATGATAAAGCCGCTATGCTTTTTATATTCAGAAAACTTTTCCCTGAAAAAATCACTAAAAAGTTTTTCCTCTTCCTTTGCTCGTAAAATTAAAAGAGGTATTTCAATTAATACAACCAAGGGGGCAATAACAAAATTTAATAATGCCAAGGCAATACCAAGGTCAGATAAAATTTGGCTCAAATACTGTGGGTGTCTGATAAATTTATAAATGCCGGTAGTTACCAATTTGTGATCCTTGTAAATCAATATTTCTTGCGAATATGATTTGCCCAAGTATTTAAAGCAATGAATTTGTAACCAGCTGAACGCAATATACAGTAGTAGCCCGATTAACCTATAGTTTTGCAGCTCCGATTTAAGTGAATCGGTTAAATTAAAAATATTAAAAATACCTAATAACGATAACACAATTATCAAAGCCGAAATATTAAGCGGTAGTTTTTGCAAATATGTTTCGGGTTTTTTTCCTGTATTCGTAACTTTATTCTTAAACTCTTTTTTTGCACCGGAAACATTGGCACCAAAAGTTGCAATCAAGTTTAACAATACTAATAAATTTATGGGATCCATGTAATTTAACCTTTAATTTATTGGCAATAATAAAAAAAATAATTTAATAATGAAAATTAAGCTACGAGGACTTCATTTATTTCAATTAATTTGTTAATATTGAATGATTTTTTCAAGCAAGGAGTAAAATTGAAAGATAGAAGTTTTGTAATTCCCGTTTTAGATTTTTCGCCGGCAAGCAAATTTAATATTAAAACATTATTAGATGATTTGGAGGAAATTGAAGGCGAGGTAATTATAGTTTTTAATTCAAAAGAAGTGGCCGAAGAAATTAAGAATCATCGTAGAATAGATTTTTATGCAATATTGAATTGCAATGTTGGCGTACCTCGTGCTTGGAATATAGGGCTGGATATTTCGCGAACCGATGTAACTTTTATTTTAAATTCAGATTTAAATGTAAGAAAGGAAGCGATAGAAAATCTTGAAAAGTTTTTGAAATCGACTTACGATGCGGCTATTGTTGCACCACAGGGTTCATACCATAATTATTTTGCACATAAAGATCATATGTATTTCGGTAAAATGGCTTTAAAGAAACCGACAGCGGTTGATGCTATATCGGGTTTTTTCTTTGCGGTAAAAACCGGTTTGTTTAATAATAAAATATTGAAATTCGAATCAAAATATACCCCTTGTTATTTTGAAGAATGGGATATGGGGTTGCAGGTAAAATTGGCAGGTCTAAAAAGTTATGTTGTCCCTACGGATGGTTATGAGCATGAATGGGGCGGTTCAATTCGTGCTCTTTCGTTCATAGAATATTATGATCGGAAAATAAATAGAGATGAAATTCATTTAAGAAACTCAAAAATATTTGAGAATAAGTGGAATAAAATATTCGAAGAAGAATCAAAAAAAGGATATTCCGAATTGTTGGTTAGTTATTGGGCAGATATGAAAATTGCACAAGTGAATGAATTGTTATCCGAAAATAATATTTTGGAAGCAAAAAAAAATTGCGAAGAATTAATTACCGTTTATCCCATTTATAAATGGGGTTACTATATTTTGGGGAAAATATATCAGTTTGAAAATAATGTAAAAGGAGCAAAGAGTAATTTTCTTGATGCCGTAAAATTGGATGCAAACTTTACCGAAGCAAAAATCGAATTGGAAAAGTTAAGTTAATTTAAAACTCACAAATTTAATTGTTCTTCCATCTTCCAGATAATGTTTTTCGTAAGTTGTTTTAATATTTTCAATATCGGTAACATGCTCTTCGGAATATAAATCGGTTGTTTGTTTTAATATTAAATAGTTTAGCATCGAAATAATTTTTATGGTGTATTTATACAGTTCTCCATTGTCGGTTTTTAAATTTACAATTGAATTTTGTGTCGCAATTTTTTTGTATCGCTCAAGAAAAGGAGGGGAAGTTAAACGGCGGTTTTCAGTTCTGCGTTTAGGTTGAGGATCGGGGAAGGTAATCCAAATATTTTCGAATTTAATTTCACTAAACATTTGTTCAATATTTTCTGCTCCGCCTACAATAAAAGCTGCATTCTTAATTTTTGTATTTAAAGCTTCAGTTGCCCCTTTCCAAATACGTGCGGGTTTAACATCGAGTCCGATAAAATTTTCTTCAGGGAAAAGTTTAGCCATGCTCAGAGTGTAAGCCCCATGCCCGCAACCAATTTCAATAGAAAATTTATTTCTGTTATTAAAGTATTCGAAGATTTGTTTGTCGAGTGGCTCTTTTTCGAAAGAAAAAACATTTTCGAGTTTGTAAGCTTCTTTTATTTTAAGGTGTTTTTTTCGGGCCATAATTTTCTAAAATTAAAATGTAAAAATAGAAATTATTTTTTAAATTGAATCAAATTTTTAAAAAAAAGATGACAGTAAAAAAACTTATAATAATAAACATACTTGCCGTACTTTTTTTTGCGGCAATCTTTTATTTTGATTCTCATGCAAATGTGGAATTGGGTCCGGGTGTTTTTGCTCCTGATGTTCCAATTCAGAAAAATTTAAAGGAAATTGAGATAACCAGCTTCAAAGGATATTCTTTGGAATTTTTGGCAGAGTTTGAAATCACGGGAAAAATTTTATCAAAGGAGAATTATTATCTTGGAAGAGAAGCAGAATTGTCGCCGTTTGATTTTGTGATGGGGTGGGGTAGGATGTCGGATGAAGCCGTGTTAAATAGAATTGAAATTTCACAGTCAAGGCGTTGGTATCATTGGAAAACAAAACATTATCCTATTCCGCGAAGAGAAATTGAAATTTCAAGTGCAAATATGCATATGATTCCGGCTACGGATGAAATTGAAAGACAGTTGGATAGCTATAAAGTTGGGAATATAGTTTTCATAAAGGGGTATTTAATTTATGCAAGAGCATCGGATGGTTGGCATTGGAAAAGTTCAACCACTCGTGAAGATACAGGCGGCGGAGCTTGTGAAGTGATTTTTGTTAAGTCTACCAAATTAGTTAAATAAGATTAAGTATAATTATTACCAAGGTAATTTAGATAAGTCAACATTTCCTCCGGAAATAATTATACCGATTTTCTTATTTTCAAATTTGTCGGGTTGTTTTAAAATTGCTGCTAATGGCACAGCCGAAGAGGGTTCTATAATTATTTTCATTCGTTCCCAAACAGTTTTCATTGCGGCAATAATTAATTTTTCGGGAACGGTTATAATTTCGGAAACATTTTCGCTAATAATTTTAAATGTTCTTTCGCTTAAAGAAGTTAATAATCCATCTGCAATAGTAGTGGGTGAAACGGAAGGGTAAAGTTTTTTTCCGCAAAACGAACGATAAGCATCGTCGGCTTCTTCGGGTTCACCTGCAATTATTTTAGCTTTGGGTAAAAGATTTTTAGTGGAAATTGAAGTACCGCTAAGCAAACCGCCGCCGCCTACCGGAGCCATAATTATATCGAAATCGCCGTAATTTTCAATTAATTCTTTAGCGGCCGTAGCTTGTCCGGCAATAATAAAATCATTGTCATAAGGATGAATAAAGTTAGCTTCTGTTTTATTTACTATTTTTTGCAGTTCCAATTCACGTGCTTCTAAAGTTGGTTTGCAGAAAGTTATTTTAGCGCCATAGCCGGCAACGGCTTTTTTCTTTATTTCGGGTGCGGTTTCGGGCATAACTATATATGCCGGAACGTTCATCAGTTTAGCCGCAAGGGCTAATGCTGCTGCATGGTTTCCGGATGAATGTGTTGCAACTCCTTTTTTTAATTCTTTTTTGGAAATATTTGAAATTGCGTTAATTGCTCCGCGAAATTTAAATGCTCCTACTTTTTGAAAATTTTCACATTTAAAAAATAAATTTGTATGTGTAATTTTATTTATGGCGCTGCAAGTTAAAACAGGTGTTCGATGGGCAAATTTTGAAATAATTTGATGCGCTTGTTGTATATCTTGAAAAGAAATATTTGTATTCATTTTGCTCTATAATTTTATTGATTGCCAAAAGATTTTTAGATGCCGATTTACATCGGCTATAAATTTTGTTTCGGAATAATCTTCGGATAAGAACTTTAATCTACACAAAAAAAGCGGTTCGAAAAATTGTGTGGCAACTTCCTCCGGTTGATTTTTCTTTATTAGGTTAAATTTCATGATTTCAGAAAAAATTAAAACCCATATTTTTTTTGAGTTTTCAATTATTTCATTTAATGAGATTTTATCTGTTTCCGGATCGTCATTTTGTGCTAAAATCAGAAATTTTAAATCAAGAGTGTTTTGTTTTTTTGTCCATTTTTGAATTAGTCTTTTTGTTGCGGTAGTCAAAAAATCGAAAGGGTTATTTAGTTTATCTAAAAGTTCGTCGGTAAAAATATCTTTATCTATTATGTTTATTTTTATTCGTTTTAATATTGTATTGAATATTTCAGATTTCGATGAAAAATGATTATAAATACCACTTTCTCTAATTCCGGATTCGCGCGCTAATTTTCTAATTGATGTGGCGGCATATCCAAATTTAGAAAAACTGATTTGAGCATTATGCAGTATTTTTTGTTTTGTGTCCATATTAATCACGAACGATTGTTAGTTTAAGTTTAAAAGGTAATAAATAA
>CAZCBD010000096.1:0-10325 GCA_964496755.1 uncultured Melioribacteraceae bacterium | reverse complement strand
TGGCAGTTCTTTGTTTATTATTAACGAGGCGCTATTTAAAACAATTTATTTAAATTTTGGATTTTACCAAGATTATGTTCAATAAAAGCTCGAACAACCGAAGCAGTCATTTCCGGACGCAATGTAATACTGTTTTTACTTCTATCAATAAAGGTGTACATTTCTTTGCTTACAATATCAGTTGCTTCTCCAATTCCCCTGGAAAATAAATTTGTAAGCTCAAAAATAGGTGTTCTAATTTCTTTATAATTAAAATTAGACATTTTATTACGAATGGTCTCTTCAATAAAATGCCATATTGAAATGTCCTTCGGAAGAGTATCTTTAGTACCCTTTATAGCTTTTATCATTTTAACTCTGAAAAAATTATTAGGAAATATTTATATATTTTTCTTCTTCTGCACAAAAGATTTGATAAAGTTCTTCTACGGATTTTGCATTTAGTAAACTTTTTCTAAAATCTTCTTTATTCATCATGCGCGATATTCGGCTTAATAATTTTATATGAGGTCCAACTAATTTTTCCTTTCCAACTAATAAGAAAATCAAATTAACAGGCTCACCATCCAAAGAAGCAAAATCAACGGAATTAGTTGTGCGGGCAAAGGCGGCAATTATATCATCAACTGCATCTGTTTTACCGTGTGGAATTGCAAAGCCCATCCCAACACCGGTTGACATTATCTGCTCACGTTCCAAAACTGTTGCCCGAACTTTTTCTAAATCTTTTACTCTGGCATCACCCTTAAATAAATCCACCATTTGATTTATAATATCTTCTTTCGAATCGGCTTTAAAATCATAAATTATATCTTCAATTTTTAGAATATCGCAAATTCTCATATACTCAAACCTCATAAAATATTAACTTGTAAAAATAGTAAAGCTAGAATACTATATCAAACTATCCTATCAAAATAATTATCGATATTAACTTATAGTATTAAATAAAAAAAACCCGAGTTAGACTCGGGTTATAATTAAAATTTCCATTTGGAGTCGAAAGCAAATCCAATATAGTTTGCCGAGTTACCCGCAAAAAAGTTGTTTAGTGTTTGAGTTGCAAAATTCAATTCAATAGTTCCGGTATCTATGCCCAATCCACTACTCCATTGAAATCCGTATAAACCACCAACAGAAAAGCCGGTACGTAAATACAGCCAACCCAAAGCTTCCCATTCACAACCCAACACAAATCTTGGTGTTGTTGAATTGCCCGGAACATTATTAAACCCTTGATGATAATCTAAAGTTAATAATAACTTTTTCTTTCCGTTAATTCCAAATGCCTTGTCAAGTCTGTATTCCGCTCCCATATGTAAAGCTGTTGGTAAATCAGAATCAAAGCCGTTAATGTATTTTCCTTTGAAATCAAAAATATCTTTTAATGAATCCAAACTATCGTTATTTGTTAAATCATCAATTAACTTTGAACCATTCATTTCGTAAGCAACAGCACCTTTATCCCAATTAACGGAACCAACATCAGATAAAACAATCGATGCAATTAAAGCATCATTAAATTCGGCTGTTACGGCAAAGTTGAAACCAAACCCTGCTCCGGCTGCTTGAGGGAATAATGAAAAATCGCTTTCAGATTTCGGTCCATTGTCAAAATCATATTCAATTCCCGCATTAGGCGTAATTGCCGAAAGGGTTTTAATATTACTGGTTAATATATAGTCCCCCTGATTTGTTGTTTCAAATGTTATATCGGATTTATCCAAGCGCGCATAAGAATACCCCTGAATAATTTTAGCAGTTATACCGGCATAGATTTTTCTAACAAAAGAATGCTTTAAAGTTAAAATATTTCTACCGTACGAAAGAGAAAATTCGCGTAAATAATAGCTTTCCATTTCAAAATTGTTAAAGTTATAAATCTGCCCAAAGTCATTACCATTTAACAATAAGTCAATAAAATCAGCCGACATTTTACCATGTGCAGCCATTCTATCATTTATGCTGAAACCGAAACTCCCTAATTTTTCATTTAGTCCAATTTTAATTGCAAAAAGATTTAGTGAAAATTCAGCATTTATTAAATCACCATTCTTGAATAAATCCGACAATCTTTGTTTATCGGCTTGGGTCAATTTCTTCCCAATCGAATTACCGTCTTTATCTACCTCGCCCGAAGGGCCGAAAAAATAATTAACCTCATCAATGTTAAAAACACCTGAACCGGTATTTACTCGAATATTGGGCAATGGGAATATTGTTATAAATTCCACAGAATATTTTGAAGGCAAAGCAAGGTTAGCCGGATTCAAATTAACTGCATCAACACCATTAATAGAAGCAGTATATGCATTAGCCATTCCGATATGCTTTGCGGTTGTTCCTCCGGAAGAGCCTCCGGTTTGTGCAAATATAAACCCGCAAAAAAACATAATTAAAATATATCTAAATTTCATGATTGCTCCTTTTATTCGCTAATTTCTATTTCTGCTTTTGCAGTAACTTTAATTTTTATTACGTCAGTAAATTTCATTTTAACAGCTACTTCGGATGATGAATTAGAGGTATCAAAATCAAAATGGAAAATAAGATTTTTACTATGTATAAATTTTTTAGCGTCTTCACCTGTAATTGTGATTTTTTCAACTAAATCAGACGTACCTGTAACATTTCCTTCTGCATCCACCGGAGCTGCTTCAAGAGTAATTTTATTAGATGAAACACCGTTTAAAATAACCGGAGCCGAAGGGAAATCGATTGTTTTTACAAAATTTTCGTCATACATTGTTCCATAAAACTCACCTCCGGCAGCAATACCGTTTTTAATATCAAGAGTTAATTCAATTTTTTTAAGCTTTTCGATATCCTTATCATCAATGCTATTTATATCAATATCCACCGTATCGATAAAGCTACCGCCTTTAATTGCAAGGTTTAGCGGAATTTCCAAATCCGCATAACCACCGATAGTATCGCTTTGTGCAACCTTTATGTTTTGTAAATTGTCCGGATTAATGATAGCTTTACCCGAATACTCAAACCTATCGGGCAATACACCGTTTTCAGTTACCAACAAATCCGAAATATCCACCTTATCCTCAGATGAAGATGGAATTGATATTGAGAATTGTTTTGAGTTCGTAATATTTTGACTTAAATATTTTAACGCTAATTGACCCTCCAAAGCAAAATTAACATTCGCCGAGGTTTTTAAATTAAATATTAAATTACTTTCACCTAATTTTATTTTGTTGTAGTAAAGGGAATTGGAAATATTGCCTAAATCCAAAGCCATTTGCCCCGGTTCGAATACAAATTCAGTTGGTTTAATTTTACCTTCAAAACTTTCAAATTTTATTTCGGAAAAATTAATGCTTGCTGAAATTTGATCTTCTTTTTTTACAACAACATTTCCCGAAGGACTAACGGCTGAAATTGAAAATGAATATGCTATTAATCCGTCTGTAGTTTCAATTTGCCAATTTGCTAAATTGGTAATATCGGTAGAGCTATTTGAGTTTGCCGGCACAATGATATTTTTTACAAATGATTGTCCGCTGTTATTTTTAAGCGAGCTAATTTTATATTCAATATTCAGCTGAACCGGTAATTCGTTTTGAAAAACAGTTGTGATTGTACCTGACTTAATCACTGCTTTTTTTACGGCTGTTTCGTTATCAATAGCAATAGTTTCTGTTTTTACAACCGGAGCTTGATCCGGAAATTTTGCTTTTGCTTCTTTTATCGTTAATGAATTCGAAAAGTCTAAATCAAATGTAAGCCCTGCGCTTGACTCTAGAAAAACAATTTGTCCTGAACTTCCGGGAGTTGTAAAGGTACCATCGAACTTTATCTGGTTTTTAATTTTTTTGCCGGCTAAATTAAACTTAACAGTTCTACTTTCCGACTTAGGAATCACTATTGTTTGCGTTTGCTGAACCAAATCATTCATGGTAACAATTATGGAATTATCGTCAACATTTCTGAAAGTAACATTTGTCAATTGCACTTCAACGGGAAAAGTATTAGTAATTGTAGCAATTAATTGATTTTCCTGCTCCGAAGAAACATCGTCAAAAATTGCATAATCCAAATTCGGGATTATCGGAAATTCTTTTTCAATGGAGGTGGAATAAGGAGGAAACACAACGTTAGTACCACCGGTTAATCCCAAATTCACATCGCTAATTCCAAGTACAGCATTAAGCGGATCAATTTTATTAATTTTCAATGGCCCTATTTCTTTTGTTGCCGAAGCTGAAAAAGGATTAACTTTTAAATTATCTCCCACATTAATTCTATCTATTTTGTAGGAATCCGTGTAATAAAGTAACCCTGTATTTATGCCGTTCTTGTACCATTTGATTTTTGTAGTATCATTCTCGAGGGCTTCTTTCAGCGTATAATTTTTTGAAACCACAGGTATAACAAACTTACTAGTTACTCGGGGAGTAACCAATTCATCCGGTAATTGAAAACATCCTGAAAAAATCAAGAATATGAAAAACAAAACAATTGCACTTCTTTTCATAAGGTCTCCGATCTAAATTCTATTAAAATGAATATAACAGATTTTTTATAAAATCGTTGTGAAATTAATCACTTAATTTATCGTAAGAATAATCTTTTGTTTAATTATTATAAAATAATTTTTTTAAACCCTTCGGCTAAATTCACTTTTATGTTTTTGTTTGAAGAAAGAATTTCATAGCCCATCCAATCAACGGCCTCTTCATCGCCGTGCATTAAAATTACACGGTCGGGATTTAATTTATTTATTATTTGAATCAATTCTTCTCGTGTTGAATGAGCCGAAAATCTAAATGATTCTATGTTACAATTTACTTTATAAACCGGACCTTCTTCAGAAAATGAAATATCAGAATTTTTTTTTGCATTTAGAACCAAATAGCCGGGAGTTTCCGGGTCCATGTAGCCAACAGGAAAAATCGCAAAATTGTTAAATTTAAACCAAAACTTACTTAACTCAAAAGAAACAGTATCATTTACCATCATGCCACTTGAAGCAAGCACAATTCCGGGATAACGTTTAAAATGTTCCAGTCTCTTTATGCGATAAAGATTTTCTTGAGGAATAGTTTTTAACGAATAGGGTTTGTTTCTTTTCCACAAAGTAAACTTGTATCGATCATAAACATGGGAAATGCCTCGCCCTAAGCCTCCTGTATAAATTGCCGTTTCCGGTATTTTTTTCGTTTCCATTAACTCGTAAATAAGAGACAATATTTCTTGTGTTTTCCCGAGCGCAAAAACCGGACAAAGAATCGATCCGTTTTCGGCAAGTACTTTATTTATAGAATCGGTAAATCTTTTTATTTCACTTTCGCGTGTTCCAATTAAATTTGTATCTGTTGAGCCGTATGTTGCTTCAAGTATTAGTGTGTTAATTTTTTTATCGGGTAATTTTGCCCCTTCAAGCAAAGTTTGTTCGCTTAGTTTAATGTCGCCACTGTAAAAAACATTTTCATTTTCAGATTCAATTAAAATTCCTGCAGATCCTAAAATATGACCGGCATCATAAAACCGACCGTAAATTCTTTGCTCAAAATTATGCCGGCCTTTTAATTCGAATTTTTCTTCGTAGTTAAATGTAATAACAGATTTCAACAACATATCCAATTCGTCAAAAGAATAAGGTGTTAGAGTTTCATCCAAGCGTTTTTGTAAAATTGCAGTTGCATTTTTAAGCATTAGTCTTGCAATGGCCAATGTAGCATGAGTCATTAATACTCGTACATGCGGAAATTGCCTAACCAAAAAAGGAAGCGACCCAATGTGATCTTGATGTGCATGCGAAATTAAAACAAAATCAACAGGTTTATCATTAAGTAAAGAAAAATCGGGAATTGCATTTATGCCCTTAATTCTAGGATGAATTCCACAATCCAAAATAATTCCGGTATCTGCAATATTTAAATAAAAACAATTTACACCGAAATTATCTGCTCGGCCTAAAGGCAAAAAATATGATTTATGATAATTTGTAAGATCTGTTTGATACAATTTATTTTTTATTTGATGATAAATTATTTTTTCTCATAATTCTACGCTCCCTATAAAGTTGACCGATTTCAGCCCCTAAAACAAAAAGAACGCAAGAATAAAAAATCCAAAAATCAATTACTGCTATTAATAAAAAAGCACCGTAGATTTTATGTGTAGCTAAAAAACTATAAACATAATACCCAAATAAACTTCGGGCAATTTCCCATAAAATTGTAGCCCAAAATGCGGCTACCAACGGTACCCGTTTGCCTAAATTTTCATAAGGTATTAAATAATAAAACGAAAAAAATAAAAGAAATATAATTATAATTGAAAAAAGTGAAATTCCGGATTGAATTAATTCGTTTACTTTAAAGTTTTGTAAAAATTGAATTTTATCTGCGGAATTAATTAAAATATTTACCATAGGCAAAATAAAAGTTGAAAGCGCCAAAAAAACAATAAGCAAAAGTACCATCCCAAAATCTCTTAAAATACCAATCCAAGCACTTTTTTCTTCACTCACCCCAAAAATATTATTTAATACCGTGCGCATACTGCTAAATAACCAAGTAGATGTAAAGAGCAATCCGAATGTACCTGTATAACCGGCCAAAGTTTTATATTCAATAACACCGGGAATTCTGCGCAGAATAATTTGCTTAGTATATTCGGCATATTGCGGATATGGAATTACCATATCAATTAATTTTGTTACCTGGCTTTCAATCTGCTCAATTGGAATTAAGTTGCCAACAACCGAAAAAATAATCATCACAAACGGAATAATACTAATTACCAAAGAAAATGCTATTCCTGCACCGGCAAGGAACATATGATTTTCATCCATTCGCTTCCAAAGACCACCAATGTAATGATCAAAAAATTCAATAATTTTCCGAAAAGTTGAAACCGAAATAACCTTACCAATTTTTCTGAAAATTGTATATCTCGACATCCTTTTAAATTCCTAATTTGATTCAAGCAAAAAATAAATATACTATTTTTTATTTATTTATGAACCTTGATGTTTAAATATTTTTTTTAGAAATGATTAACTTTATAGCTTATTTAATTAAAGTCTGAGGAAGAAGAAATGAAGTTTATTAGTTATTGTATTTACATATTTTGTGTCTTTTTTTTATTACTCGGTTGTAATAATTCCAACTCTACAAATGAAAACAAAATCTCTCGTGATAATTTTGTTAATTTATTAGATTTGCAATTTTCTCCAGCTACTCCAAAGGATTGGCCGGATAAATGTTTTTTTGATCAAGGCTCATGGTTTGGTTTTTCTAATCCGGTAAAATCAGATTCAGCTATTGGATTTATCGGGCCATTTTCAATTTTAAATAAATCATGGCTTTGCAAAAATCTAATAACGGTTAATCTTTATGAAAATCATACTGAATTGATCTTTACAAAAAGAAATTTTCTTTTTGTACCCGGGCTACTTATTCAACAGTTTGAAACAAACAATTTTGTTTTGAAAAATGAGCTTATATTTGAAAGCAATTCCGAGATTTTAATCCGCTTTAGCCTTAAAAATCTATCAAATAAAAAAAGAAATATAAGTTCAAAATTCAGCGGTCTGGTTTTTGACCAAAGCACCTTTTTCAGGAAAAACAAATTCGGCATTGAACTTAATAACAACAAAAATGAAACCCTTTTTATAATTATAGTTCCTCAAAAAAACAAATACTTTACTAAAATTGTGTGCAAGGAAAATATTTATAAAAGCATGTTTGATAATATTAGTTTGTTGCCAAATGAAAATATTAATTTTGAGTTTAAAATACTTTTTAATCTGAATACGAATACATTTAAATCTTTAGTTTTGAAAGAAAGAAAAAAAGAAACGGATTTTAAAAAAATATTAATTAAAAATACCGAGCGGTGGAATAGATATTTAACGAATGTTATTAAATTAAATTTACATGAAAATGAAAAACGAATAATAGCAAAATCCGTTGTTACTTTACTATTAAACTGGAAATCTCCCGTTGGAGATCTAAAACATGACGGCTTAATTCCATCTTTTGCCGTTAATTATTTTGATGGCTTTTGGGCATGGGATAGTTGGAAGCATGCAGTAGCATTAAGCAAGTTTAACAGCGAACTGGCAAAAAAACAGATTCTAAGTATATTTGATTATCAAGATTCTTTGGGAATGGTACCGGATGTTATTTATGTAAATAAATCAGAAAATAATTGGCGTAATACAAAACCACCACTTGCATCTTGGGCAGTTTGGAAAACTTTCAGACAAAATAACGATATCAAATTTTTAAAAGAAATATATCCGAAACTTAAAAAATATCACTATTGGTGGTACAAATTCAGAGATCATAATCAAAACGGTCTTTGCGAATACGGATCTACTGACGGCACAAAAACAGCTGCAATGTGGGAAAGCGGAATGGATGATGCCATTCGTTTTGACTCTGCTAAAATACTTAAAAACCGTTTATGCAACTCTTGGTCTATCGATCAAGAATCTGTGGATTTAAATTCATATTTATATGCCGATAAAATTTATTTATCGAAAATTGCGGGAAAACTTAATCTGGATACTGAAAAAATAAGTTTTCAAAGGGAAGCTAAAATTCTAAAAGAAAAAATAAATTCAATTTTCTTTAATCCGATAACCGGTTTTTATCAGGATAAAAATATTAAAACCAACCAGTTCATAAAAGCAATGGGCCCGGAAGGCTGGATTCCTCTTTGGGCAAAGGTTGCAAATTCAGAGCAAGCAAATGCTGTTAGGCAAAAAATGCTAAACGAAAATTATTTTAATACTTATTTGCCATTGCCAACGGTATCGGCAAATAATCCCGAATATTTATCAGGCTACTGGCGAGGCCCCGTTTGGATGGATCAAGTATATTTTGGAATTAAAGGTTTAGAAAATTATAATTTCAATAAAGAAGCTGAAATATTAAAAAATAAAATTCTTTCGAACACCGACGGCTTAAAATCAAATTTACCAATATATGAACAATACAATCCTAAAACAGGCAAAGGAATGAAGGCAAAACATTTTAGCTGGTCTGCCGCATCATTTTTATTACTAATGTGAGAAGTAGCAAAAAAAAAGGCTGTTTTCGAAACAGCCTTTTGAATTTATAACAATCCGCGTTTTTTCAATAATGGTGTTACGCTCGGTTCTTTGCCTCTGAAATTGATGTATAGTTTCATCGGATCATCAGAACCGCCTTTTGATAAAATATTTTCTCGGAATGAATTACCGGTTTTTCTATTAAAAATACCGGTTTCTTTGAACGCTTGGAAAGCATCAGAATCAAGAACAGCAGCCCAAATATAGCTATAATAACCGGCCGAATAGCCACCGGAAAAAATATGTTGGAAATAAGTGCTACGGTAACGAGGAACAATTTCGGAAATTAATCCGATTTTTTTCATCGAAGCATTTTCAAATTCGTCAACATTTTTTTCTTTTGTATCTGTAATTGTATGCCAGTCCATATCCAAAAATGAAGCGGCCAAATATTCAACAGTAACAAACCCCTGATTGAATCGTGAGGCTTTTTTTATTTTTTTAATTAATTCATCGGGAATAATTTCACCGGTTTGATAATGTTTAGCATAAATTTTCAACACTTCGGGTTCAAATGCCCAATTTTCCATAATTTGTGATGGTAATTCAACAAAGTCTCTTGACACGGAAGTACCGGAAATTGACGGATAAGTCAAATTCGAAAAGAATCCGTGCATTGCATGACCAAACTCGTGAAATAGTGTTTCAACTTCATCAACACTTAAAAGGGCAGGTTTATTGCCGGTTGGCGGAGTAAAATTACAAACATTACAAATAATCGGCGTATCTTCGCCATTAACACGAGATTGTTTTCTGTAAGAATTCATCCACGCACCACCTCGTTTTGAAGCACGAGTAAAATGATCCATGTAAAATATACCAATATGCTTTCCATCAGCTTCTTTAACTTCATAAACTTTAACATCCGGATGATAAACAGGAATATCTTTTCTTTCGGTAAATGTTACTCCATATAGTTTATTTGCAACAGCAAAAACACCTTTTTTTACATTTTCAATAGCAAAGTACGGACGCAACATTTCTTCATCCAAAGCATATTTTTCTTTTTTTACTTTTTCAGCATAAAACCACCAGTCCCATGGTTTAAGTTTGAATTTTCCACCTTCTTTATAAATCAGTTTTTGCATTTCCGCTACTTCTTTTTTTGCAACCTTTAATGCAGGCACCCACAGTTTGTTTAGTAATTCATAAACTTTATCCGGTGTTTTAGCCATATTTTTTTCCAGAATATAATCAGCGTGAGTTTTATAACCTAATAGGTTCGCCTTTTGTACTCTAA
>CAZCBD010000095.1:0-10337 GCA_964496755.1 uncultured Melioribacteraceae bacterium | reverse complement strand
AATAATATCTTTTCTCACATCGGGAGTAGCTGTTGCCGTAAAAGCGGAAACCGATTTAATTTCCAGAAAATTGCAAAAGTCAACAATCTTTCTGTAACTCGGTCTAAAATTATGCCCCCATTCGCTTATGCAATGTGCTTCGTCGATAAAAACAAACTTCGGGTTCAGTGATTTAATTTGTTCGGCAAATTTTATGTTTGTTAATTTTTCAGGAGATAAATAAAGCAGTTTAATTTTGCCGTTTTGTATTCCCAAAATTCTTTCACGAATTTCGTTAAAGTCTAAACTTGAATTTATGTAAGCAGCAATTTCATTCTTTTTGTTTAATGTATCCACTTGATCTTTCATTAGTGCTATTAATGGTGAAATCACAATGGAAAACCCGTTGCTCATTAAGGCGGGTAACTGATAGCAAATTGATTTACCACCTCCGGTAGGTAAAATTGCAAGTACGTTATCGCCGTTTAAAATGCTTTTAATTATATCTTCTTGGCCAACACGAAATTCTTTAAACCCAAAATGTTTTTTTAATTCTTTTTTAAGATTCATTAATTCTGTAACTTTCCCTGAATTATTTCGTCATATTTTAAGTGCAAAATAAACAAAAAAAATTGAAAAATATTTTTAATAATTCGGGTAATATATGAACGTAATTGAAGCAATTAATCTAACTAAAATTTACAAACCCTTTTGGAAAGGTGGGGAGGTAAAAGCTTTATCTGATTTTTCGATTGAAGTGCCAAAGGGTACAATCTTCGGACTTCTCGGGCCAAACGGAGCCGGGAAAACTACATTTATTAAAATACTTTTGGGCATTGCTTTTCCAACTTCCGGTTCTGCAAAAATTTTAAATGAAGATATTTCAAACTATAAAATTAAAAACAAAATCGGATATTTGCCCGAAAATCACAAATATCCAAACTATTTAACAGGTGAGCAAGTGTTGAAATTTTTTGCAGAACTTTCAGGTTATGAAAATGAAAATCTTTCACAGAAAATTGATGAGATGCTTGATGTTGTTAAAATGAAACGATGGAAAAAAACAAAAGTAAAAAATTATTCAAAAGGAATGATGCAACGTTTAGGATTGGCTCAAGCACTATTATATGATCCGGAATTGATCTTTCTCGATGAACCAACAGATGGTGTTGATCCGATTGGGAGAAAAGAAATGCGTGATGTTTTGTCCAATCTTAAAAATGAAGGTAAAACAATATTTTTGAATAGTCATATTTTATCTGAGGTTGAAATGATTACCGATTCGGTTGCCATTTTAAACAAAGGGAAATTACTTAAAACAGGTACGGTTGCAGAGCTTACTATTAATCAGCAAATTTGTGATTTTGAAATTGAAACGGGGCTAAATAGCGAACAGAAATCAATTTTAAATGAACATTTTAAAATTGAATATTTTAATGATAAAAAATTTAGCGCATCAATTTCAGGAATTGATGAAGCAAATAAAATTATTGATTTTATACGAGCGCAGTCAATTTTAATTAAAACGATTTCACCTCAAAAAAACACATTGGAAGATTATTTTATTTCCGTTATTCAAGAAAATGAAGATAGTTTAAATGATAATGAGGGAACTAAAATTTTAGGAGGTGAAAAATGAAAAACATTTGGGTAATTACCAAATACACAATCCGTGAAGCTTTATCAAAAAAAATAATTCTAACTTTTTTTGGTGTTTCAACTTTTATGCTTTTGGTTTTTTCAATTATTTTCGGTTCGCAAAGCATTCAAGATTTAATGCCGTTGGTAAAAATAAATGGCCAACAATTGGATGACTCTTTCCCGATTTTAGATAAAATTATTGATTTTTTCAAAATTGCCACAATTGTTCCGATTTTTGGTGTGGGAATCTTTTTATCTATTTTTTCTGTTTCGAGCATAATTCCAAATCTGGTTGAAAAAGGGAATATTGATTTGTTTTTATCAAAACCAATTTCCAGAACACAGCTAATCTTAGGAAAATTTAACGGTGGTGTTTTGGTTGTATTGGCAAATATAGCTTATGCTGTGGGTGGATTTTGGATTTTGTTGGGAATTAAATTCGGTTATTGGGACCCCAAATTTTTAATGACGATTTTTACCATTACTTTTACATTCTCCGTTTTGTATTCATTGATAATTTTGGTAGGAATTTTAACAAGAAGTTCAATTCTTGCAATGATGATTTCATATTTGATTTTCTTTATATTTTCTCCGCTTCTTTTGGCAAGAGAAGGCTTATATTTGCTTTCGGACAGTAAGTTTTATCAATATTTTATTGACGGCATATATTATATAGTACCTAAAACAGCTGAGCTAGCAAATATAACGCGTCTTTTTGCGCAAGGTGAACCAATAACAAGTTGGCAACCGGTATTAACTTCAGCAGCATTTATGATTCTCACATTAATTTGGAGTATTTTTACTTTTAATAAAAAAGACTATTAAAAACTTAAAAAACAGCTTAAATAGTTTATATTTACTTTGGTATAGATTTTGTTTTTACTTATTTTTGTTTAATAAATTCTGGACAAGAATGTCCGTTAATAAATGTTAAAATTAAGGTGAATAAAAAAAAATGAGTGAAAACAAACTGAAGTTGGAAGACCTTTTGGGAGGTATAAAAGATTCCGATTCCCCAAAAGATCAAATTGAAAACATTGCTATTATTGGTGCCGGACAAATGGGTAGAGGAATAGCTCAGACTGTTGCTGCTTCCGGTTATGAAGTTGTTGTTATTGAACAATCTAAAGATCAATTAGAGAAGGCGAAAGCTCTGTTGCAAGAAACAATGGAACGAGAAATAGCACGTTGGTCAATGACAATTAGCGAAATGAAAGCAATATTAGGTAGAATTAAATGGTCTCTTAATTTGGAGGAAGCCAAAGAAGCAGATTTAGTAATAGAAGCAATCTTTGAAGATGTTTTAGCTAAACAACAAGTATTTGCAACTTTAGATGAAATTACTCCTGAATCTACAATATTCGTATCAAATACCGCATCTTTAAGTTTAACCGAAATTTCAAAAGTTATAAAAAGAAAAGATAAATTAGTTGGTATGCATTTTCTGAATCCGGTTCCTAAAATTCCGTTGGTAGAAGTAATTCGAGAAGTAGAAACTTCTAACGATACAATTGAAATTATAAAAGCTTTTGCTGCAAAATTAGGTAAAACCGCAATTGAAGTTTATGAATACCCGGGTTTTGTAACTACAAGAGCCATAGTTCCTTTATTAAACGAAGCTATGCATATTTATTTGGAAGGGTTGGCAACTGCTAAAGATATTGATACTGCAATGAAATTAGGTTATAAATTTAGTTCAGGTCCATTAGAATTAGCAGATGCTATTGGTTTAGATGAAGTTCTGATTTGGATGAACACTTTGTGGAATTCATTAGGTGAACCCCGCTTCAGGCCTTGCCCGATTTTGCGTAAATTAGTACGTGAAAGAAAATTAGGAGTTAAGACAGGTGAGGGATTTTATAAGTACAATGAAGACGGAAAAATAATTTCATAAGGAGCAAAAATGAAGGTTTTAGTTTTAAACTGTGGAAGTTCATCTGTTAAATATCAATTTATTGATACAGATTTAAAAAAAGATTTAGCTAAAGGCCAGGTTGAAAGAATTGGAATGAGTAGTGCTATTCTTACTCATAAACCTGCCGATAAAGATAAAATAAAAATAGTTGGCGAAATTTTAGATCATCAAAAAGCCATTGAATATGTAATTGCCGTTTTAATGAATCCCGAATACGGAGTTATTAAAGATAAAGCTGAAATTGAAGCTGTTGGCCACCGCGTAATTCATGGTGCAGAGTCTTTTTCAGGTTCGGTTTTAATTACTGACCAAGTGATGAAAGTATTAAATGAAAACATTGAACTGGCACCGCTGCATAACCCGCCGAGTATTAGTGGCATTGAAGCAACAAAAGCAATTTTACCCGGATTACCTCAGTGTGGTGTTTTTGATACGGCTTTCCATGCTAAAATGCCTGCTTATTCTTATTTATATGGTATTCCATATGAATTGTATAAAAAATATCACATCCGCAGATACGGTTTTCATGGTACATCGCACAGATTCGTTTCTGAAAGAGCAGCCGCTTTGATGGGTAAACCTATCGAGGAATTGAAAATTATTACCTGTCATTTAGGAAATGGTGCAAGTTGTGCTGCAGTAAAAAACGGTGTTTCTATTGATACATCAATGGGTTTTACTCCTCTCGAAGGTTTGTACATGGGCACAAGAAGTGGTGATCTTGATCCCGGTGTGATAATGTATATTATGGGTAAAGAAGGTTTGAACCTTGCTGAAATCAATACATTACTAAACAAACACAGTGGAATGATTGGACTGAGTGGTTTAAGTAATGATATGCGTGAAATTGAAGAAGCCTATCTTGAAGGAAAAAATGAAAGAGCAAAGGTTGCTTTTGAAGCTTATAATTATCGCATTAAAAAATATGTCGGTTCCTATGCAGCTGCCTTGGGTGGTGTTGATGCTATTGTATTTACAGGTGGTGTCGGAGAAAATTCACCGATCACAAGAAAAATTGTTTGCGAAGATTTGGAATTTATGGGTATTAAAATTGACGATACTAAAAATGATGCTCGCGGCGAAGGTGAAATATCCACAGATGATTCCAAAGTAAAAGTGTTCAGAATTCCAACTAACGAGGAATTGGTTATTGCTCTTGATACTGCTCAAATAGTTGAAAATTTAAAAGAAGAAATAAAATAATTTTTTTTAAATAGTTTTTATTTTAAAAGTGCCTGCGGGCACTTTTTTAATTTAATAAACTAATGTTTTTATCTTAAAAGGATTTTATGATAAAAGAAGTTACACTTCGAATCCATCCTGATTTTATAAACGATTCTTTTTTTATAAAAAAACAAATTTCAAAAAAAATAAAATTGAAATTTGATAGAATTTTTGGATATAAAATAAAAAGAAAATCAATTGATGCACGAAAACGAATACCGATTTTTGTATTACAAGTGGAAATTTATATCGATAAATTTCCATCCGAAAATAAAATAAATTTTAATTATAACTTTCCATCTAAAGGCAAAAAAGTAATTGTGGTTGGTTCCGGCCCGGCCGGACTTTTTGGAGCTTTATATTTACTGGAAAACGGTATAACGCCAATTGTTTTGGAACGTGGGAAAAAAATCCGAGAAAGAAGAAAAGATATTCGTAAGATAAATATTGAACATAAAGTTAATTTAAACTCAAATTATTGTTTCGGTGAAGGTGGAGCAGGAACTTTTAGCGACGGTAAACTTTATACTCGCTCTACCAAACGAGGCGATGTGGGCAGAATTTTAGAAATTTTTGTTTTTCATGGTGCCGATAAAAATATTACTTTTGAAGCTCATCCTCACATTGGTTCGGATAAATTACCGCAGATAATAGAATCAATTAGGAAAACCATTTTAGAAAACGGTGGAGAAGTTAGGTTTAATTCGCAAGTAACAGATTTAATTTTATCGAATAATAAAATTAATGGAGTAGTAGTAAATAGCTCCGATGAAATATTTGCTGATGCGGTTTTGTTGGCAACAGGCCACTCCGCAAGAGATGTTTATTATATGCTCGAAAAGCACAAAATCAGATTAGAACCCAAATCCTTTGCAATGGGTGTTAGGATTGAGCATCCGCAAAATCTAATAAATGAAATACAGTATCATTCTAAAATAAAACATCCGAATTTACCAACAGCTACTTATACATTAAAAACACAAATTAATAAAAAAGGTGTTTTTTCCTTTTGCATGTGTCCGGGCGGAATTCTGGTTCCAGCTTCAACAGGGGAGAATGAATTGGTATTGAATGGAATGTCTGTCTCCAAACGAAATTCTCAATTTGCAAATTCCGGTTTGGTTGTAACAGTAAATGAAGAAGATTGGAATGAGTTTAATAACCGTGGAATTTTTGCAGGATTGGAATTTCAAAAATATTTTGAAAGAATGTGTTTCAACGAGGGTGGTAAATCTCAAATTGCTCCTGCACAAAGAATAACCGATTTTGTAGCCGGCAAAATTTCCGAGACTTTGCCGCAAACTTCATATAAACCGGGAACGGTTTCAAGACCTTTGCATAAAATTATTCCCAAAACCATATCCGAAAGATTACAAAAATCATTATTGGAATTCGATAAAAAAATGAGAGGATATTTCACCAAAGAAGCACAAATACTTGCTCCGGAAAGCAGAACCAGTTCACCAATCAGAATTCCGCGAAACGATAAATTTATGCATGTAGAAGTTGATGGTTTATTTCCGGCCGGTGAAGGCGCAGGTTATGCAGGGGGAATTGTCTCGGCAGCCATTGATGGCGAAAATTGTGCAAAAGGAATTTGTGATTATTTAAGATAAAAATAATTTTATCTTAAACTAAATCCTGCTTTAATCCACGCTTGTATTCCACCTTCAAGATTATAAACATTGGTAAAACCTTTTTCAAATTGTAAATATTCGGTTAAAGTTTTGCTTTTTTCTCCGAATTCGCATACAAAAATTACGGTTTTTTCTTTAGTGAGATTTTCAGGGGCAAATATAAATTTTTCAACTTCAATATTTTTACCACCAATGTTATAATCTTTAAATTGCTCGGGTGAACGTAAATCGTATATTAAAATATTTTCTTTGTTTTTAATTTTAGAATAAAGTTCTGTTACCAAGATAGTGTTAATTCTATCATCAACACTTTGGCAAGTATTTTCATATTCGGATAATTCCGTTATGTTGGAAAAATTAGAATCCTTTTCAATGGTAATTATTTCGGTTCTAAACTCCAAAAAGTCAATCTGAAAAAGTTTTCCCGATAGAACATTACCGTTATTGATTACTATTTTCAATGCCTCTACCGCTTGCATAGCGCCAATAACACCGGGAACGGCACCAAGGACTCCTATTGTCGAACAATTTGGAACTTCACCTTCTTCAGGTTGCTCCGGAAAGATGCAACGATACGTTGGACCGCCTTTATAATTAAATACGGCAACCTGCCCTAAAAATTTGTGTATTGCTCCGTATACCAAAGGTTTATTTAAAATCACACATGCATCATTAACCAAGTATCGTGTGGGGAAATTGTCGGAAGTATCAATTATTACATCGAAAGAAGGGAAAATATCTAAAACATTTTCTTTAGTTAATTTAAGGTTAAATAATTTAATTTTAATATAACTATTCAGTTTTTCTAACTTGCTTTTAGCAATTTCAATTTTGGGTTTGCCTATGTCTGTCTCCGAGTACAAAACTTGTCTTTGTAAATTACTTTCACTTACGGTATCGTATTCAACTATTCCTATTGTTCCGACACCGGCTGCAGTCAAATACTGTAATACGGGTGTACCCAATCCACCGGCACCTATTACTAGTACTTTAGCTAATTTAATTTTTTCTTGACCTTCCAAACCAATTTCAGGCATTATTAAGTGACGATTGTATTTTAGTAATTCTTCTTTTGAAAGCATTTAATTTTTACTCTGTATTTAGTTATTACCGTTTTTTGTTCTTCTGTATCTTATAATTTGAGCTTTTTCCAAAGTAATCAATCCTCCGCTATCAGCCACTTCAAAAATATTTTCTACAGTTGGAATAAATTTATCAATTTTAGATTCTTCATCAACAATTTCAATTATTACAGGTAAATCTTCTGAAAGCGTAAAAATTTTAGCAGATTTAACTCTGCTATTTCCACCATATCCCATAATACCTTTATAAACCGAAGCTCCGGCTAATTCCATTTTTCTTGCTTCGTTAACTATTTTTTCATAAACCGGAATATGGTTGATTTTGTCAGTTTCTCCCAAAAATATTCTTAGAAGTTTTGCATTTCCTTCAATTTTCATTTTTGTAAACCTTCTTTATTTAGTTATGATATGAGCTAAATAAACTGCAAATAAAGTAGTTAAAATATTAGCAAAAATATTTACTCCGGCCAAAAGAAATTGTGTGTTTTTAATTAGACTAAAAGTTTCAAATGAAAAAGTGGAAAAAGTAGTAAACCCACCACAAAATCCCACACCAATTAAAAGTTTCATGTTTGCCGAAAGTAGTTCTTTATCATCGAAAGCAAATATTAAAATTCCTAAAATAAAACTTCCAAGAAAATTTACCGCCAATGTTCCGAAAGGGAAAAAGGGGTTCGTGGCCTTTTGTACAAAGTTTGCTACAAGATATCTGAATCCGCCACCAAATCCTGCTCCTAACATTACTATTAAAAATTTTTGCATAAGTAAAAACCAAATTTGTTTGCAGTTTATTGTTTTAACCTTAAATATTTAAACACCAAATAATTTTTTAATTTCATTGTTTGAAATCGTTTTGATTATTTCTTCTTCTTTGTCAAGATCTTTTTGAAAAAGAATTTTTGAAAATTTTTCGCTGGTAATTATTTCGCAGGAACAAACTTTACCAAAATCGAGCAAGTTAAAATCGGAAGTTACTAACGTAATTAATTTTCTATTTGTGGAATTCTCAATTTCCAATTTTATTTCATCATCGGCAGATTTGTTATTTGAATAATATAATTTAATTTTATTTGTTTTTATTGTTTCTTTCTTGAATCCGTCGAAATGTAAACTTACTTTATAACTCTTAGTTGAAAAATACCTGTCGAGTATAAAAGCCAAAGAAACTCTTGAATCCGAATTTTTTGCTAAATATTTCTTGCTTATTTTCCCAAGCAAATTATTTCCATCGATAATAAAATATTTCATCACCCGCCTCTGTAGCCTGTAAAGAAACCACGTTTTTTAGTAACTTTAATGTCTTTTAATTGCGAAGCTTTCATTCTAATTTCAAAATTGAACCCCCGATAATAACCAATGGGCATCCACCTTAAGCTGATTTCCCAATCGTGCAAATCTCTAAAAATATTGATGCGCGGACTTGTAAATTCATCGTTTATAAAATTATAAGTTGAAGAGAAACCGATTTTCCATTTTTGAGTTATATTTACATTCCCGTTAAAGCCAAGAAGCATGGTTTCAATTTTTTGTTCCGGGTTGTATTTGTTGAGATTATAAGTAAAGTTCAACGAAAGATCCCATGGAATTGTAAAATCGGGAGGTGTTTCCGCAAAGATGCCAAGATATTGTTGTTGCTGATTGGTTTGTGGTTGTGTTGTTTTTGACTCATTGTTTTTTTTCGAGCTTTTTAATTTTTCACCCGAAAGAGAAGTTGAAAATTGCAAACTAATATTTGTTAATCGCAGAAAACCTTTGCCGGCATTCCATAAATATGTACTTGTTTCAGTTTTTTCAGCAGTATCATATTCATAAAAAGAATAGGAATTAGAACCGTTAAAAGTAAGCCAATCGCCAATTTGTGTGCTGTATGAAACAAACATTTGTCCTAGTTTTTTTTCTTTTGCTACAAAATTATAATTTGTTGATGCAGTTAAATTTAATAATGTTATTTTTTTTGATTGCGATGTAGTGTCAGTAGGGTCTTTCTGAGTTTTTAATTCCCAAACGTTATTAACGGAAAAAGATAAACTTTGTTGTTCATTGCTGCTGGGAGCCCCGTAAAGGAAGTGCTCAAATTTATAATATTTTATTCTATTGCCTTTCAGGTCAGTGTAATAATCGTAATAGCCCCATTTGTCCTCGGAAAAATCGGGCGAATAACTATAAGAAATGGATGGAGAGATTGTATGACGAAATGCTTCTATTCCAAATTTATTTAAGTTCATAATACCATATATTCGTGTTGAGGCACTGATGCTATATCTAAAATCACGAACAAAATTAAATTCTTTTTCTCTTCTTGTTTTTACCAAAGTATCTACTTTTTGAATACCGCCGGAATAAGTTGTGTCGATTGCAACATATTTAATTACACGTTCATCATACCATCTTTCATTATAGCTTATGGTGGGTGAAAAATTTATGTACTGAATTTTTGGTAACGTGGCTCCAATAGACAAATGATGTTTTAAGCCTTTATCGCTGGTAAAAGTAGTATCATTATATCTTCTGTTGTTTTGCAAATTCGCATTATAAGAAACAGAAATCTTTTCGTACCATTTTTGATTCTGAGTTGAAGCATCATTTTTGAAAGGATAAAATCTATTCAGATTAAACGTTACACTTGGTAATACTTCCGAAACATCGCTACTGGTAAGTTGTTGAACTCTGGAATAACTAATGTTCAAACTTGAATTATCCCACCTTGTAGAATATGAAGCAGTTGATCTGATTTGTTGTCGCAAAGCTTCTGTAGGATTCAAGGAAATCTTTCTTAAGTAATTTGACGACATAAAACTTAGGTTGGCAGATAAACTTGAAGTTGGCGTTAATGTTTGGTTATGTGTTAAACTAAAAAAC
>CAZCBD010000094.1:1607-10407 GCA_964496755.1 uncultured Melioribacteraceae bacterium | reverse complement strand
CAACAATTAGTTACGTTTTTTATTTTCCAACTAAATATTCATTTTCTTTAAAGTTAAATTTTCTAATTAATGAGTTAATATCATTCTCCGCTTCATTTAATGATTGTTCGGTACGAACAAGCCCAACTTTAGAGTTCATAATTTCAGCAATGTTTTCCAATATTTTATCAACTTCGGATTTTTTATTATCATCGGCAAAAAAGTTAATTTTGAATAAATGCTTTTCAATTGCATCTATGTTTGTTTTATTTTTAATTGCTATATCAATAGCACGTTTTCCAAAAACCAAACATTCCAACAATGAGTTGCTTGCTAATCTGTTTGCGCCATGTATTCCGCTGGAGGCAACTTCGCCGCAGGCAAATAACCCTTTTATATTTGTTTCGGCCATCAATCCGGTTTTAATTCCGCCAACCGTATAATGAGCTGCAGGAGCAACCGGTACTAAATCTTTTGTAATATCAATTTTATATTTTAGAGCTTCTCTAAAAATAGTAGAAAATCTTTTTTTAATTTTTTCCGAATCTAAATGTTTTAAAGAAAGATAAACACATGGTTTGTTACTTTTTTGTAATTCTTTGTAAATGGCGATAGAAACAATATCACGCGGGGCCAATTCTTTAAGTTCGTGATAATTTTCCATAAATCTTTCGCCGTTCGAGTTAAGCAGATAAGCTCCTTCGCCTCTAACTGCTTCGCTTATTAAAAATGTTTTTTTTTCTCCGGTATAAAAAGCCGTTGGGTGGAATTGAATAAATTCCATGCTTTCGAGTTGGGCGCCTGCTTCAAATGCTAAACTTAGTCCGTCTCCGATTGAGGTAAAAGGATTCGTGGTTCTTTTGTAAACTGCACTTGCTCCGCCTGTTGCAAGAATTGTATTCTTAGCTAAGAAAGTAAAATCTTTTTTTAAATCATAATTAAATGCATGTGCACCATAGCATCTATTATTATTTGTAATTAGATTGTGAACCAATGTGTTTTCAAGCCAATCTATTTTTGGATTTTGCAGAACAATTTCGGTTAAAAAATCAACAAGTTTTTTTCCTGTTGAATCGCCACCTGCGTGAATTACTCTTCTGCGAGAATGCCCGCCTTCCAAACCGTAAAGTAATTCTCCATCTTGAGAATCGAAATCCATTCCCAATTCAAGCAAGTCCTCAATTCTATCTTTAGCTTCGGTAACCAAAATATTTACAGCTTCTTTGTTGCACAAACCTCTTCCGGCTGTAATGGTATCAATAAAATGATATTCCGGTTTGTCTGTTTTATCAATTACTGCAGCTATTCCGCCTTGTGCCAAGTAAGAGTTGCTAACTTCGGATGTGGTTTTCGAAAGAATTACTACGCTTCCGTAATTAGATGCATAATGAGCAGTATATAATCCTGCTAATCCACTTCCTATAATTAAAAAATCGTACTTTTGTTTTATCACTTTTACACTTTCTTTTTTATTTACTAAATGTACAAAATATATTCAGACTTGTTTAACAAAAATTTTTTTTTGAAACTAAAAATAATTTCAAAAGTACTATATTTAATTAATTGAAAATTATTGATGAGGCTATTGTGATTACTTGGAATGTTAATCCGGATATTTTCCATTTAGGACCTTTTACGATTCGTTGGTACGGACTTTTATTTGCCGCTTCTTTTGTGATTGGATTAAAAATAATGAATAACATTTATAAAAAGGAAGGAAAAAGCGAAAAAGATTTAAACGATTTATTTTGGTATATGATGCTTTCTACCGTAATAGGGGCACGCTTGGGGCACGTGGTTTTTTATAATCCCGAATTTTATTTTTTTCATCCGCTTGAAATTATAAAAACCTGGAAAGGCGGCCTTGCAAGTCACGGAGCGGCAATAGGAATATTGATAGGTATTTATTTGTATTCACGTAAAAAAACCGGTCAATCTTTTTTGTGGGTAATGGATCGAGTTGTAATTACCGTTGCATTGGCAGCTGTTTTTATTCGAACCGGTAATTTAATGAATTCCGAAATTATTGGTGCCCCCACAAATGTGGCTTGGTCATTTATTTTTACTCGTGTTGATAACGTGCCTCGTCATCCAACTCAGATTTATGAGGCATTGGCATATCTGCTTACTTTTGTAACTCTTTTTAAAATTTATAAAAATACAGACGGCAAATTTAACGAAGGACTTTTGTTTGGAATATTTTTAATTATGATTTTCGGATTCAGATTTATTATTGAGTTTTTCAAAAAAGAACAAGTTCCGTTTGAAATTGGGATGACATTGAATATGGGACAAATATTAAGTATTCCATTAATTATTATTGGAATTTTAATCTTATATAAATCAAAGATTGTTAATAAAAAGAACATTCAAAAAAATTAATGTCTAAATAAGGATTTGATTTTTTATAAGCCGAACATTTTTTAAGTCAAATAGTTTTTATAAGCCGAATTCTTTTTTCATTATATATGAATATCTTCTGCTTAACTTCAGGGGCTTTGTAATCGAAGTAAGATATACTAAATAACTACTTGATTCATTAGACTTTTCAATTTTTGTAATTGCATTAATATTAATTATGTTTTTTCTATGTATCCGTAAAAAGTCTTTTGCCGGTAAAATTTTCAACCAATTTTTTAATGATTTTCTAATTAGAATTGATTTGCAATTAATTGTTCTGATTTTGGAATATTCATTTTCCGAAGTAATACAAGCAATGTTTGAAAATTTAATTAATTGTAATTTTCTCCCGACAGTTATAAGTATGTGATCTTTTTGTTGCTTGTTTTTAACATCAAAAGTTTTTTCACAAATCTCCATTAAATTGTTTTTAAGGTTTCTGATTTTATTTACTCTAACTTTTATGGATTCTATTAAATCTTTTTCAAGGAAATTTTGAAAGAAAAAATCATCTGCCCCTGCATTCATTATTGTTCTGAATGAGTTAAGACTTTTATCGGAGGAAATACATAAAGTAGGAATAATACTGGTTTCAGGGTCGGATTGGAGACTTTTAATGAAGAGAATGTTTGATTTATCAGATAGTAAAAAACATATTATTAAATTTGGTAGATATCTTTTTGAAATTTCTATTCCGTTTTTTAATCCGTCGGCAAAAAATATTTTAAAGTTTTCCTCGGCAAATATTTTTTCAAAATCAATTATTTGTTTCGGATGATCATCGATAATTAAAATATTTAATTGTTCTTCTTCAAACACTTAGCGGTTTCCAATTGAAAACTTAAATATAAAATTGAAAAGTAAAAAACCCAATCATTTATGATTGGATATTAACCGTTTACTGCAACAATTGACCGTTTGTTGATTTAAAATTTTCTCACAATTTTGATTTCAATTACTTTTAAAGACAAATAAACTTTTAATAGGAGGTTTTATGAATTTTGCTAAAAAAAATAATGTTTTTATAATTATTCTAATTTTCCTTTTTAGTTGTAATTTATTTTTAGCTCAAAATAAAATTGAAGTTTCAAGTTCGGCAGATTTTGTAAGTAGATATGTTTGGCGTGGTATTCAGATAAATGACGCTCCAAATATTCAACCTTCACTGTCGTTAAATTGCTCCGGATTAAGTTTCGGCTTATGGGGTTCTTATTCTCTATCTAAAATTAATTCAAATCAATTGGACTTTGCAGTTAGTCAGGAAATTGATGCTTGGATAAGTTATTCATTTGAATTGAAAAACGGAATCTCAATCACGGCTTTAGCAACCGATTATTATTTTCCCCAAGGAGGTCTTAAATTAGGTAATTTCAATAATTACGATGACCCCAATGGTCCGGGAGCACATACAATTGAATTAGGATTATCTGTTGCCGGTAACAAATCGTTTCCTATCACTGTTTCAGGTTATGTTAATGTTTATAATGATAAAGGTAACAATGCCTATTTGCAATTAGATTATTCAACGGAATTATCTAATTATAATATAAATCTTTTTGCAGGGGCAGCAATTGGTAATAAAGACAATCCGGTTTATTACGGCACTAGTGGTTTTAGTTTTATCAACGTAGGAATTTCAGCACAAAGAGAAATTAAAGTATCGGAAAGCTTTAGTGTTCCTTTGTCTGTTTCATATATAATTAATCCAAAAGCTGAAATATCATATTTGGTATTCGGTTTATCTTTTTAATCAATATTTATTGAGGTAATTATGATTGATACTGGAAGTACCGGATTTATGTTGGTAGCTACAAGTTTAGTTATGCTTATGACTCCGGGACTAGCATTTTTTTACGGTGGTTTGGTTGGTCGTAAAAATGTATTGGGTATTATGATTCAAAGTTTTGTTTCCTTAGGATGGACAACTGTTCTTTGGATTACAGTAGGTTACTCTTTGTGTTTTAGCGGTACAGGCGGAGTAATTGGTAATTTGGATATGGCTTTTTTATCGGGAGTATCGTTAAACGATGTATATTCCGGGAATCACGCAATTCCACTATTTGTATTTATTGCTTATCAGATGATGTTTGCAATTATTACGCCCGCACTAATTACCGGAGCATTTACAAATAGAGTTCGTTTTCCGGCCTATATGGCTTTTTTAACCGCATGGTTATTCTTTGTTTATTTTCCACTAACTCATATGGTTTGGGGCGGTGGAATTTTAGCCGAATGGGGCGTTTTAGATTATGCCGGTGGTATTGTTGTTCATGCTAGTGCCGGAATGGCTGCGCTTGCTTCGGTTAAATTTGTTGGTAAACGAAAAATTAAAGAATCCGGCCCCCACAGTATTCCGCTGGTTGCATTAGGAACAGGATTGCTTTGGTTCGGATGGTATGGTTTTAATGCCGGAAGTGAATTGCAGGTGGATGCTATTACGGCTACTGCATTTTTAAATACTGACGTTGCCGCATCTTTTGCAGCAATAACTTGGTTAATAATAGCATGGTTTTTAGAAAAGAAACCGAAGTTTTTGGGCTTACTTACCGGTGCGGTTGCAGGTTTAGCTACTATTACTCCTGCAGCAGGATTTGTTACTGTTGGCAATGCTGCTGTTATTGGCGTAGTGGCCGGTGTGGTTTGTTATTTTGCCGTTGAATTAAAAAATAAACTTAAATGGGACGATGCCCTTGATGTTTGGGGTGTTCACGGTGTTGGTGGAACAATTGGTGTGATTCTACTAGGGCTGTTTGCAACTAATGCGGTAAATCCCATGGTTACTACTAACGGTTTATTAGCCGGTGGCGGTTTTTCGTTTTTCTATAAAGAAACAGTTTCAGTTATTCTTGTTAGTGCTTATTGCTATGTTTTTACTTATTTTATGCTGAAAGTGATTAATATTTTTACCCCGGTTAAAGTTACGGAACAAGAAGAAGCAATGGGTCTTGATAATTCACTTCATGGCGAAATTGCTTATGAGGAAGAATAAATAACCTATTTTTTACGATAAAAAAGCGGCTTTAATAGCCGCTTTTTATATTACTAATTCTTTTTTTATTTCCTGAATTTCAGTGTAATTCAAATTATATTTGCCAAGTAAAATCTTTTCACCGTAGTATCCTTTTTCCACGATTCTAATTTTCTTTTTGTACCATTGTTTTAAAATAGTTGAATATGCTTTTTCATTTTTTTTATGCTGAAGAATAAAAACATATGTTTTGGAATTATATTCAAATAATACTTCACTACAAATTAAAAAAGCATAATTTAATTTTTTGTAAATCAAAGTTAATTGGTCAAGTGAATTTAAGTTAATGACTACAGGATTTTTATTATTAATTATAATTGAATTTTCCGTTAACTCAACTGTTCCTATTACAGGAAAAAAGAATATACGAGTTAATAAAATTACATATCCATAGAAGAAAGTGTAAAAGAAACCTATCAAGAATCCCGGAATACCCGTTACATCAAAATCAAGCAGCATTAAAAAAAATAATATGGAAAAAAGCAGATAGAAAACTGCAAAATATATTTTCCTTTTTCGAAGCTTATCTTTATCAATTAATTTCAGAATCATTTCGACACTCTTTTTTGTTTAAACTTAAAATAATTTTATAATAAATTCTTTTTTTTAGATTTGTTCGGAGATTTAACTGTGAAAATAAAACGAAAGGAATAAAAAGATTTAGAATAAAAATAATAACGGTTTTCTGAACCATTTCATCAGCAAGAATTATAAAACCCACTAAAAAAATAAAATAAATAATGCCATAGATAGTGAATGTTTTTTTAAAAAGTTTTTCATCTTTTTCCAGTTTTATTAAATGTTTTTTAATGAAATCTATATCAAGGTTATCTAATAAATGTTTTTTTTCAGAGTAAGAAAAATGCGAGAATTCAGTTTTATATAAATCTATAATTGTTTTTATCATAGAAAAAACCTTTAGCTGTTTTATTTAAGTTTCCCCAATTTGTGTAAATAAATTAATTATAATTGAAATAAACTTAAAGTAGTTTGTTTGTGATTATATATTTTATTACAATTCCGCATTGCGAAAATAAAAAGTTGATTTATGACTGAAAAAAATTTTGTATTAAAACAAATTGAATTTTATGAATCGGGAAATTTAAAAATCTTTCCAACGGATTTTTTAAAATCAGAAAAATGCAAAGAACTTCAACTTCCTTGCAAAACTTTAGTTTTAGGACCCGAATTATTTGGTGCATATGAACTTCTGGATGTTGATAAAGTAACTCAAATCCAAGCATCGAATATAACGGAAGCAAAATATATTTTATATGCAAACAGAGCAAAACCTAAAAAGATTAAAATTCCTGTGGATGAATCGGAAGTTTTAAAAGTTGTAAAAGAATATGAAAAATATTTAGATTCAATTGTTCGCAAAATTGTGGAAGATTATAAATCAATATTTCCAAACTCGAATAAATCGATGGAAATTGCCAATCAAATTTTTTCTTCACTTAAATTAAAACGATATTAATGGCGAATAATATAGAATTAAGCGAAAATATTTCTGCTTATATTAAACAAGCTTTCGGGAATGAATTTCTTGAGAAATACAAAGAGTATATTTTATCGGATTTTACAATTTACATAAGAATGTCGGCTTTTGTTACAGATCCTAAAATTACATTAGAAAATTTAAAATCGTATGGAATAGAAACAATACCGATAGAAAATATTCCGAATGCATACATTGTAAAATCAGGTAAAGAATATATCGGGAAAACATTGGAATTTATTTTAGGTTACTATTATATTCAAAGCCTTTCGTCAATGATTCCTCCAATTGTGCTTGACCCGACAAAGAAAGATGTAGTATTGGATTTATGTGCCGCACCCGGGTCAAAATCAACCCAATTAGCCGAACTAATGCAAAACAGAGGAACACTGTGTGTAAATGAACCGAATCTTAATCGTGTTAAAAGTTTAATGTTTAATATCGATAAAATGGGTTTTTCGAATATTTCGGCGATTAAACAAAAAGGGGAACTACTTAGTAAGTTTTTCAATGAACATTTTGATAAAATCTTAGTTGATGCTCCATGTAGCGGATTAGGAATTTTGCAAAAAAAAGGTGAAGTTAGCAATTGGTGGAATTTGAACCAAGCTGAAAAAATCGCTGAATTACAATTTCGTCTGCTTGTTAGTGCAATCAAAATGTTAAAGCCCGGCGGAGAATTAGTTTATTCTACTTGCACTTTAACAATAGAAGAAAATGAAATTACTTTGAATAAAATCTTGAGAAAATATCCCGTAAAATTAATTGAAGTAAATCTACCCGTAAATTCACATCCTGCAAAAACAAAATATGGCGAAGAGGAATTAAATCCCGAAATCATAAAAGCGCACAGAATTATTCCGTGGGAAATAAATTCGGAAGGTTTTTTTGTGGCAAAATTAAAAAAAACCGAAAGCCTTGAAGCCAGCAAGCCGGGTGAAGTTAAAGAGAGAAACATAGAATTACTGCCGGCTAATCACAAAAAAATTAAAAAGTATATCTCGGATTTGAGTGAATATTTTGGAATTGAAAAATCTTTTCTTGATTTATTTAAATATCAAATTAAAGGACATGATATTTTTGTTGTTGGTAATGATTGCGAAATTGGGAATCCGAATGTTTACATGCGAATTGGAAGAAAATTCGGAACAATTGATAAAAATAATATTGCTCATCTGCATTCAAATTCAATTCAAACGGTTGCAAAATATATTAATAAGAATATACTTGATATTACGGATGATTCCGAGATGCGTATTTATTTAAATGGTGGAATAATTAAAAAAGATATTTTACCGCTTGGCCAAAAAATAATCAGATATAACGGATTAATTATTGGTACTGCAATTGCAACTGCCGGCGGACTGAAAAGCCAGTTTCCAAGAAATTTCAGAACAAACGAAATAATTTTACCAAGCGAGATAAAAAAATAAACCCGACTTAAAATGTCGGGTTTTTATGCTAATTATTTAATTAACGTATAAATTATTTGGATGTATCAATTCTTTTCAACTGATCGATATTAAATTTTTCTCCAAGACGACCAAGTGCCTCAAAGTCAATAGTACCAACTATATTAATGAATGTAGCGGATTTGTGTTTATCAATAGATAACAAAGCCAACCCTTCTATTTTGTCTTCACCCACGGTTTTAACAAAAATATAAGTTAATTCATTGCCGGTTTTTTTCTTTACAATTCTTTCCCAATTATTTTTGTAAAGCTTATCAGAAATATTTTTTACATTTGAATAAAGCTCGTCAAAATTATCTTCCGTAACGTCAAAGTTTTTAACCTTAATTAATTTAAGGTTAAATAATAATTCCGATAAATCTTTATCGTTTTTGGTTAATTTGCCAACCATTTTAAGAAGGTTCTTTTCAATTAATATTTCAG
>CAZCBD010000094.1:0-1597 GCA_964496755.1 uncultured Melioribacteraceae bacterium | reverse complement strand
TGGATTGAATTTTGATAATTTGCTAAAATCTACATATCCCGGACAGTTGCTATAGTCGTATTTTTGCGCAAACAAAGAAGTTGATAGTAGAATCAACAAAACGGTTAATAAGTTAATTAGTTTTTTCATTTTTATTCTCCCCTAATAAATTATTTACTAAACCAAATCCTTCATTTAGATTTTTTCCCAAATTTTCTTTCAGTACAAGTTTTTCGATTGTGTTGGTAGTACTTTTTAATATTTTACCAATTTGAGCAAAGGATTTTTTTATTTGAAAATCAGCTTCAGCTATTTGCTTATTGCTGTATGTATGTGCAATTCTATTTGAATTTAAGGATGAAAAAATTATTGCAAAAACCAAAAGGCCTGATGCCGCAACGGATACAATTGGTCTTTTTAGATAAATTGCGAACAAATTTGCAATGAAATTTGTTTTTTCCGATTGTAATAGTTCTAATTTTTTTTGAACATCAAAAGATGTTTGATTCGGACAATTTTCCAGTTCCAAACATTTTAATGAACTGGCTGTTAAAGAATATTCTTGTAGCATTTTTTTTATTTCCGGATTTCTTTTTGATAAACCGGAGATCTTAATTCGAGTAAAAATGCCGGCGTTTTTGTATGCTACAGCAATTATTTGCTCGTGGAGTTTTTCGTTAATATTAAATTGCATCTTCTTCTGCATATTTTTTTAACTCCTCTTGTAATTTTTTTCTTGCTCTTAAAAGATTTACTTTTACACTGTTTAACGGCATTTCAAGTATGTTACTAATTTCCTTATACTTGAAACCTTCAATTTCGTATAGGACTAAAACCGATCTTAAATTTTCAGGTAAATTTTTAATACTCTTTTTTAAAGTATCTTTTAACATATTCAAATGAGTTGTGTAAAACGGATTTTGTTGATTAGAATTATCTTTAATTTCATAATCCGTAAAACTATCAATAAATTCGGAACGTTTATTATTCACAGAATGTTTTCGTAAATAATCAATACATAAATTATGTGTTGTTTTTATCACCCAACTTTTTGCCTTGTATATTTTTAATTTATCAATGTTTCTCCACAACCGGATTAAAGTTTCTTGAGTTACATCGTCGGCATCCAAACGATTTTTCATCATGTATAATGAATAATTGTAGATAAGATTTTTATATTGTTCAAAAAGCAGGCGATATTTTGTTTCTTTGATATTCATTCTGAGAAAAAGACGAAAGAAGGGAAAGAAATGTTACAATAAATATTATTTTTTTGAGCCGGGGAAAAAATAATCCGGATTAAAACCCATGGAAGTAATTATATCTTTTTTTTCCGAGAAGAATTTTCGAATCAATTCAATAGGAATCACTTTGGTTATTCCATATCTAATTAAGGATCTTTTTTTCAGAAATATTTTCCCTGTGTAGGGGGTTATTGGGTTATATTCAAAATTTGGATTTTGTTCATCGCCGGTTAATACATATTCTTTTGCAGCCGGAACAGAATAAACCAAGCCTACCAGTTCAAAATTAGGAACACCATCTCTAACGGCCAGAACAATTCCTCCGCTAAAACCACGATTAAAAACCGCATCGATTAAAAATGATCCGTTTCTGT
>CAZCBD010000093.1:0-10606 GCA_964496755.1 uncultured Melioribacteraceae bacterium | reverse complement strand
AGGAGATAGTTATATTTTTAACAAAAATTCAACTCGGGTCCAATTATATCCATTAGCATTATCAAAATAAAAATTGCCGGGATTAAAATTTTCCCATACAAAATGACCGGAAAGATATTTATTAATCAAATAGTTTAATTTAACAATAATTAAATCTCCTCTATTTTTACCGCTACCATTAGTAAAAGCCGAATTATTATTTTCCAGAGCCATAAGATGATGATAATCAATTCCAAGCTTAATTTTTGGAGAAAAGACAAAATTTATTTTCCCATAAACCGATACAAAATTCGTCCAGTAAGCAACTTTACCTTTGTTTTCTTTGATTAAGGTATAAATAAACGATTCGCTCCATTTTGGCCATCGGCTAAATACTGGATCCCACGCTTCAACCTTTGAAGTTGACGGATCATCGCCACTTAAATAAATTCCCCCCAAAGTTATTTTTTTTGGAATAAAATATTTGCCGCCATTAAGTAAATAATCAACATAAGCATAGCCTCCAATTGCATTACGATCTTCATTACCACGGCTACCAAGTTGATAAGCTAATTCGCCGGTTAAGTTCCAATTATTACTTAATGATAACAATACTCTTGAACCTAAGGTGTGAATTTTTGATTCTTCTGTTCCCGCATTTAATTCATCAACTTTTTTATAAATATAATATGATTGCAAATTTATTTTATTAAATTCTCCTGAAAAATAAATACCGGCACCGGTTTCGGGTTGTTCAAGCAATCGTTGTTTTTTATCATTTATTCTTGGTAAAATATCATCTTTTTCAGGAACATAAGTATAAAACATTGTTAAGGTCTGTTTTTTGCCAATATTTAGATCAATTTTTACCGCATTAAAATAAATTGAACGCGAACCATCCAGAGGATGACCGTCTAGTATTATAAAGCCTTCGCCTAAAATTATGTTTTGCCTTCCTAAGGTAATAGTACCAAATGAATTTTTATATTTGGCATATAATTGATCAACAAATATTTCATTTAAATTAAAATCTTTACCTTGCGGAACAAAATAATTTCTAAATTCATTTGTAAGTTTTAGCGCAAATTCAAAATTTTTGTTTGGCATCCATGTACCGGCCAAGTTTGTGCGAATACGGCTAAAAGAACTACCGCCATTTGCAACATCCGAAAGAGTGATGGCGTTATCCCATGTAACCAACCTAACTCTCTCGGTAAAAGAAAGCTTAAATTTATTTTTCTGTGCAGGAGTAAAAATAATTAATCCTGAAATTATCAATAAAAACATGTTTATTTTTCTCATATTACACCTATCGTTAATTTTAGAACGGAGTTTCATAACCGATGAAACATACTAAGCCTTCTTCTTCTATTATTTTTTTGCAATTTTGCATTAATTCATCTGAAGGAGGAAGCTGATCTTTAAATAAATATTCTTGATTAAGCTGTTTGTATTTTGATTCCCCAAGTCTGTGAAAAGGAAGAATATTAATAAGTTCAAGATCTATTTTTTTTACAAATCTTGCTGTTTCTCTAATGTTTTTTTCATCATCATTATAACCCGGAATTATTGGAATTCTCGGAACAATGAATCCTTTCCAATCCGGTTTTAAAGCAATTTCAGTTATATTTTTTAGTATTAATTCGTTACCTACTCCGGTTAATTCTTTGTGTTTTTTACTATCTATATGTTTAATATCCGTAAAGACCCAATCTACATATTCCATTACTTGCATATAAAAATTGGTATTAACACATGAGGTAGTTTCAATGCAAGTGTGAATATATGAAGCTTTGCATTCTTTCAGAACATTTAGAATAAATTTTTTTTGAAAAAGAGGTTCTCCACCACTAAATGTTACCCCCCCTTGGCTACACCAAAAAGGACGATCTCTTTTCAATTTGTACATTAATTGATCAATAGTATAATATTTGCCGGATACAATAATAGCTTCATTGAAACAGGCACCAACACATTCTTTAGTTGTACAAACATCACATTTTTTTCTATCAAAAATTAAATTACCACTAACAATATTAATAGCATTATATGGGCACGCATTAATACAATTACCACAATGTTTACATCTTGTTTCGCGATACATTGTTATTTTTTTTGTAAATAAACCTTCGGGATTGCAACACCAGATACAGTTTAAAGGACATCCGGCCAGAAAAACCGTTGTACGTGTTCCCGGTCCGTCGTGTACAGAATGTCCTTGTATGTCAAATATTAGACCCGTCAATTCATTTTTATCATCAGCAATTTCATTAATCATAAATTATCTCCGGCAATTTCAATAATCTTATTTTGAAATAATAAAAGCTGCTCACTTTCACTATGAACAGCTTTAACATTATTTATGTTTTGCCACAAGCGGTAAACTAAAAGCAAGAAATATGGCAACAATAAACGAACCGAGAGCATAGTAAATTGAATAAGTATAGCTTCCTGAAATATCTTTAAGCCATCCGCCAATAAAGGAACCCATAAAAGGTCCTATTCCCATTACTATTAATGTGGCAAGTCCCCAAATTTTGCCAAGAGTTTTTCGGCCGTAAACTGCTCCGGTATAACCGACAACTCCACCCGGTACAATTGCCCAATAAATTGCAAAAATAACACAAGCAACATAAGCCCAAAAAACAGCGTAGGAAGATAGTAATAAAAATATGCATGCTATCACACCTGTTAAAGGTCCTATTATTAGCATAATTTTTCTTCCTTTGGCTTCGTGTCCGGTTTTTTGCACAACTTTATCGGCAACAAATCCCAGAATTGGCATTGAAAAAATTCCAACCAAACCGATTATTGCATAAATATTAATTGCAACGTCTCTTTCCCAACCAAGATCCGAAGTCCAAAAACTAACAACTTGTGTCCAAATTAAAAATTCTCCCATCATAGCTGTTAAAAATGTAAGTATAGCAGCCCAAATGGGATAAATGGAAAAAGCTTCTTTTGTGGTCCAATTATATTCGGAAGGTGTTGCAGTTGCCGAATTATCCGGTAATTCTCCAAAGGCTTTCATTTCATATTTTTCGGGAGATTGTTTTGCAAGAATTACAGCCAAAATTAATGCAACCAACATTATAACAGCCAAAAGAACCATTGCTCCGCGCCATGCATCCGGTCCTTGGTCGGCCAAAGCTCCTTTGGTTACGAAAGCTAAAATAAATTGTGCCATAGGCGCACCTGCAAAGGCAATGCCCCACATTGTGCCGTACGATTTACCAACATACCATTTTCTGACCGATACCGTAGAGGTAACCCAAAGCATTCCTGTGGCAATGCCGGCAATAAGCCCGAATGTAAATAAATAGGTTAAATGCGAATGCACCATGCTTGTTAGCCAAAAACCGAGAGCACCGAAAATTGCAGCTATAAAATACACCGGTTTTGTTCCCCATTTATCTAAGATTATTCCCGCAAAAAACGCTGTTACGGCATAAAATACCATCATTAACGAGTAACCTAGAGTAACTTCTGTTTGTGACCAACCCAAATCTGCACTCATAGGTCCTTTTAAAATTGCAAAAGTTGCTCTGTATCCAAATAAACAAAAAACGGCTAACCAACTTGCCGCTACAACCGACCAACCATAAATTTTAGGGTTTTTATTTTTCATTATAACTCCTGTTTTACAATACTGTAATTTTGAAGTAAAATTTTAATTTTACAACTTTTCAATACCCGCCAATTTAATGGCAGGTATTGAAAATATATTAAAGTAGTAAAATATTATTTATACATTTTACAAGTTACTGCAACCATATCGGGATATGCAATAAATTTAGGCTCATTCATTGATGCCATGCATAACCCCAATTGTTCTTCTGTTGATTTGTAGTTTTTACAATTTTTGCATTTCGGCATTTCTTCGTAACCTTCAGGAGCCTTATCATCTGCCAAAACTATTTTTCCGGTTAAATGATCTATTCCTTTTGTAACGTCAATAGGAACATAGTTTCTGGTATCTCTATATAATAAATTTTTCATAATTAAACTCCTTCGTATTCTGTTCTAGCAATTAATTCGTCCTGAACCGCTTTACCTATTTCAACCCAATATTGTGTAAAGCCGGCAACTCTTACCATAAGGTCACGGTAGTTTTCAGGATGTTCTTGTGCATCTTTTAACATTTTTGAATCAACAATATTATATTGAACATGAAAACCGCCTTTTCTCATATAAGCACGAGTTAAATCAAGTAATTTTTTTGATCCTTCAATACCTCTAACGGCGGTTGGATGTATTTTAATATTTAATTGCGAATTTTGCGATTTAGAATGATCCCAAATTGCTGCGGAATTTAATAAAGCATAAGGACCGTTTCTATCGGTACCCGGGAAGGCTGATAATGAAGCATCTGCAAACGTGGTTCCCGATAATCTGCCGTCGGCTGTTGCTAATGTTGCAGAACCCATTGCTCCATGAGTTGAAACGGATATTTGACAAGGATACATATTGAATCCGTAAAGCGATTCGTAATTTCTTGAATCGGCACAGAAAAAGTTTTCCCAATCAAGTAAAATTTGATCTGCATAAATATCGTCATTACCATATTTAGGAGCTTGCAATGCTTTAAAGTGTAACTCATCCCATTTACCTTTTGAATCTTCTCTTTTTTCCTGATCGGCAAGAGAAAACGAATCAACCTCGCGTGCATCTTTGAAACCGAAATTATCAAGAATTGCTTCTTTCATGGTATCGAGCGTAACGGTTTTTTCTTCAAAAACTAATTTTTTAATTGCTGCTAAAGAATTTATTGTTGTAATTGTTCCAGCACTTTCAATATTAAAGGTAGCATTAAATCTGTAACCTAATTCATTTATTAAATGACCGTTATCAAGACAATCGGGCTTTAGAAGCGAATTAAAAATACCCATATTATTTTTTCTCCAAACATCGTGTTGAATGTTGTTTGTATAGGTAAGTACTTCACAGGTTTTTTGCCAATAAAGTTTAAATTGGTCCCATATTTCTTCGTAAGTTTCAAGTTTTCTGTTATGAGGTTCAAAAACTCTTTCGTTTGTTCGCGGATCCATACCGTTAAATAAAACAACTTCAAGTATTTTAGGCATTGAAACAAAGTGAACACCAACACTAGTTGGTTGACCTGCTCCACCGGGAATCCAATACTCTTTTCCGTTAAGATGTAAGGGTTTCCATACACAAGGAGATGTTTCAAGACAACCGCCAATAGCCCACGCACGAACATCTTCAAGAGTCATGCCTTCGGGGCCGTATTGTTGCATTAAAAATTCCTGAGCAATTGAAGAGTTCATAAATGCAGGATAACCCGCACCACTTTTAATTACATCCATGGCAAGCATTAAAAAGTCTTCGGGCAACTTTTCATCGTAAAGCAATGCAATTGTTGATTGCGGCATTGCATTGTTTGCCGCTGCTTCAAGCACTAAATATTCTAATCTGTTTACGGCAGATTGACCGTATTTATCTAATCCGCCAACCGAAACCGTATTAAATGTATTTCCGGAAAGTACGCCACCAACTACACCTGTTGATGCAAAACAATCTATTGATGTTTTTACTATTCTGTCAAGTTCAAGAAGTTCAAGTACTTCGTCTTCAGTTATTCTACCGGCTTTAATATCTTGTTCAAAATACGGATATAATATTTGTCCTATTCTACCGGGCGACATACCTGAAATTGCATCTTCGTTAAGAGCAGCAATATGTATTGTTTCAATCATCTGAAAAGCTTCAATAAAAGTGCGGGGAGGATTATTTTCAATCCAACTCAATCGTTCGGCAATTTCTTTATATTCTTTTTTCTGTTTACTATCTGTTGTTATGGATTCTAATCTGCGTGCTTCTTTTGCATAATTATTAATCCACTGCTGGATACCTTCAATAATTAGAATAATTGCTTCGTAATTATATAATCGGTTCATTCCAACCATTCCGTCGCCGTCGGCTTTGCCGGCTACTTTTGCTTTCATTTCGGTTGCAATCTTTTTAATTCCCTCAAATCCGTATTCCAAAGGATAATAATAATTAATTACTTCCCGACCCAAAGGTAAAGTAAAACCGGAATCAAACATACAAATAATGCTTCTCATTATTTGTTCTTTAGTTTTATATTCGGGAACCATTTTTTCATATTTATTACCTAAATCATCAACCGATTTTCCATACCACATTTTAGCAAGCTTTAGCAAAGCGGGTATTTCTTCTTGGCGCATACCAAACTTACCGGCAATGGAAACAACTTTTCCAAAACTTTTTGTTACATTTCCGCCACCTTGTCCGAATTTTGAATGCTCGTCAACCGAAGCTGAACCACGTTTTAAAGCTTCCTGATAAAACTCGTCTTCGTGTGCCATATAAAATCCTTCCGAAAGCCACGGCATAGGAAACGAGCCCCTAAAGTATGAGGCTTTGTGCATTACCAATAATTCGCCGGGGTAAATTGCGGGTGTTGAATGAGCAAAAGCTGCTTTCAATGCTTTGGCTCTTCTTACTACGGGAATTTCATTATCATGCAACATATATTCACGTGTGTACCAATAGGTGAATTCATTATTTGCTGATGATAAAGTATCCATAAAAATATCTTTAAGTTTTTTAACTCTTTGATGTGGCTCTCTTTTAATTTCTCGATCCACCATCTCATTCGGTGCTTTTCCTCCGGATTGTAAATCCATCGAAATACCGGCTTCTTTTAATACTTCTTTAAGTTTTTTGGCCATTTAGTAACCTCCGGGCTTTTATTATTTAATTTTCAAAGATGGTAATAATAAACTTATAGCCATTAATTGTGCCGATTTTGCGATTCACATTTTGAATACCCATAAGATGTTTATTTATAATAAGTTACGAATATATTTATTATCCACCATCTATTCCTAATTTCATATTGTGTTTATTTGTGACACTTATATTGATTTTATTATTTAAATTTTTTAACTCTTATCTTATTATTTTATAAGCACTTAGCAATACATACAAATGCAGATTATATATTAGACCAAAAATTGTGTTTGTACGTGACACCGTCACAAATAAACACAGTTTTATTTTAATCCAAAATTAATATATCTTTGAAAAGTAAAAAACATTCTTTATGCCTTCACAAAGGTAAAACCCGAGGTTAAGATGACAAATCTAAAAAATAAGGACCTTTCGAATCTTTCAGAAAACACCCTAATGCTAAAAAAAATTCTTGATCTTTCAATTAAAGGATTGATGATAATTGATAAAAAGGGAATTATAAAATATGTAAACGAAAGTTTTAAACAGATTCACAATTTAAAAAGTGAAAATGTTATAGGAAAACATGTTACAAAAATTATTGAAAACACGCGCATGCATTTGGTGGCTCAATTAGGAGTAGCCGAACGTGACGAAATACAAACCATTCGCGGACACGAATTTGTTGTTTCCAGAATTCCAATAATAGATAACAATGAAATTATCGGGGTAATTGGTCTTATACGATTTGAATATACGGAACAATTAAAATCATTAAATGCAAAAGTAGAAAAACTTGAACGTAAATTAAAAGAAGCAAACTTTAATTCTTCGCGCAACAAGGACACAAATTTTTCTTTTAATGATATTATAGCCATTTCCGAGGCCGGTAAAATTATAAAAGAGGTTGCCATGCGAGCGGCAGAAGCTGATTCAACCGTGCTTTTACTTGGTGAAAGCGGTGTTGGCAAAGAAGTTTTTGCTCATAGCATTCACAATATGAGTTCCAGAAACAAGGGCCCTTTTATTCGCGTAAATTGCTCGGCAATTCAAGAAAATCTTTTTGAATCGGAATTATTCGGATACGAAGACGGAGCTTTTACCGGTGCCCGAAAAGGTGGTAAAAAGGGTAAGTTTGAACTAGCTAACGGAGGTACGATTTTTTTAGACGAAATCGGTGATATGCCACTCCATGTACAGGTTAAACTTTTACGCGTAATTCAAGAACGTGAAATCGACAAGCTCGGAGGCGAAAAAACAACAAATATTGATGTTCGCATTATTGCGGCTACAAATCAAAACCTTGAAAAACTTGTTGAAGAAAATAAGTTTCGCCGAGATCTTTATTACAGGTTGAATGTGATTCCTATCAGAATTCCCTCATTGCGCGAACGAGTTCAAGATATTCCGGAACTTGTAAAAAAATTCTGGAAAAATCTGCAAAAAAAGAACGGAGTTTATTATAAAAGCTTAGATTACGGAGCTTTAAAAGCCCTGCAACAACATAATTGGCCGGGAAATATACGTGAATTACAAAATGTTCTTGAAAGAGTTATCTCCGTTATTCCACAAGATACAATTACTGAAAATCATATTAAAACAATTATTCAAGGTCATAAAAATATCAACCATGAATTTTGTAATACACTAAATTGCAACTTAACCAATTTGGTTGAACAAACCGAAAGAGAGGCTATCAGTATGGCGCTGGCCGGCAATAACAATAACCGCACAAAAGCCGCTAAAATGCTTGGAATTTCCCGCTCATTGCTTTATAAAAAAATGCATTATTATAATCTTGAATAATACTTTACTCTTCTTTGTTAACAGTTGATAATAAAATATTTAATCTATATGTGTTAATTAAATTCGGCAACAACAAAAATGAATGATAAAATAGAATTAGAAGAATATCCTTTTGAATCTCAAGCTTATAAAATACTTCCCGGAATTACAGATTATTATTGCGAAATTCATAAAAAAAATTTAAAATCAGACTTTCCTTTTTATACAAAAACGGAAAAATTTAATGATCCCGTTCACATTAAAGACATTTTTATCGAAGAGAATCGATTTTTTAAATATCATTTAATAAAACCCGCCGGATTAAAGATTACAAAAAAAATAGTTTTTTTATTTCATGGATTTAATGAAAAAAATTGGAAAAAATATTTACCCTGGGCAGAAACAATTTGCCGGAACACAAAAAATTCCGTGGTATTATTTCCAATAGCATTTCACATGCAACGAGCCCCCGAACATTGGAGCAATAAAAGAGAAATGTATAAATTAAGCGAACAAAGAAAAAAAAATTATCCAAATATTTTAAAGTCTTCTTTGTCAAACGTTGCCATTAGTATGCGCCTACACTCAATTCCACAGCGATTTATATGGTCGGGATTGCAAACTTATTATGATGTAATTCAGTTTATTGAAAACTGTAAAAAAGGCTTTTATACTCATATTAGCAACAATTTTGAATTTAATATATTTGCTTATTCAATAGGTGGATTTCTTGCTCAAATCCTTAAACTGGCAAATCATAAAAATTATTTTAACCATACAAAGGTTTGTTTGTTTTGTAGTGGTGCAACGTTTAATCTTTTATCTCCGGTTTCCAAATTTATTTTAGACAGCGAAGCCAATGCTACTTTACATTCGTTTTTTGTTGAACATTTTGATGAAATATTACAAAAAGATCGTTTACTTAATCATTACATAAACGAAAATCACTTAGAAGGAAAAATATTTTATTCAATGCTTGATTATGAAAAGATGAAAAATTTTAGAGAAAAGTTGTTAAAAAAATATGAAAATCAAATTTATGCAATTACTCTTAAAAAAGATAACGTAATCCCATCAACCGAAGTAATTAAAACACTAAAAGGAGACGATTGTTGCAGTATTAATATAAAAGTAGATGAATTGGATTTTAACCGAGAATATACCCACGAAGATCCGTTTCCCGCAAATAGTAAGTATCCTAATAAAGTAGCTAAAGATTTTGACCGCGTATTTAAAAAGATTTGTGATTTTTTTCTTGCATGATTACCGACTTAGTTTAGCACACCACTATTTTAATTGATATGAACAAATTTATTTTATATTTTGAAAAATCATACTATAAACAATTTATAAAATGAAAACACTTGAAGTAAAAAACAGAAAAGAGTGGCGAAATTGGTTAGAAAAAAACTATTCCAACTCTCAAGAAATATGGCTGATATACTTTAAGAAACATACAAACAAGCCAACAATAACTTATACGGAGTCCGTTGAAGAAGCTATCTGTTTCGGGTGGATTGACGGAATAAAAAAAAGAATTGACGATAAAAGATATACACACAGATTCACACCCCGCAAAAAGAATAGTAAATGGTCACCTACCAATATTGCCATCGCAAAAAAAATGATAAAAACTAAAATGATGACAAAAGCAGGTCTCAAGGTTTATGAAGAACGAAAAGAATACGATTTGGATTTTTTAAAAATACGCTCTTCATTTGAAAACAGCCTTCCCGCGGACTTAGAACAAAAACTAAAGAAAAATAAAATTGCGTGGAACAATTTTGAAAATCTTGCACCAAGTCATAAAAAGCAATATATATTATGGATTAACAGCGCAAAAAAAGATGAAACAAAACAAAAGCGATTTCTAGAAGCAATAAAACTATTAGAAAAAAATGAAAAATTAGGTATGAAATAGCTTTCATAACAAACGTTGTAAGTAAAACAAAATGAAACCTAGTGGTTTAACCGGCAGATCCGTATTATATATAGTAAAACCTTTCACTTAAAAAAAATAATTAAAAAATTAGAAATTTAGAGTATTATGAAAAAAATTTTTGCAATCGTTTTGTTAACCTTAACATTATTAAACTGTATTGATAATAAAAACTTGGTTCCCGAT
>CAZCBD010000092.1:0-10608 GCA_964496755.1 uncultured Melioribacteraceae bacterium | reverse complement strand
TTAGCTTCTCTTCATCCTTTCTCCTTTATAACTGGATTTTTTGTAAAAATCATAAAGGAAGAAATTCTTATCCTTTCAAGAAAATAATTAAAATTGAGTATGAAAATTAATTGCAAAAAACAATAGAGTTATAATATAAAAGGGGCAAAAGCCCCTTTTATTGTAGATAAATAACTTTTTTACGCAGTAACTTTTTTCGCATCAATTTTATGTGTTACATATTTAAAGACCAATAAAGCTAATGCGGCAACTAATCCGATTGCAACAAAATAATACCAGATATAATGAGCATGTGCATAGTAAGTTGCTTTTTCTGCCGCTGAAATACCGGCCGGCAAACTTGCCGGATTCGGGCAATATGCGTCAAGTAAATAACCGGACATTACAAATCCAACTAATGCTGAAATAAAGGAATGTAAGTGGCTGAAACCAAGATAAATTCCTTCTTCTCCTTTAGGAGCTTGAAGTGAAAAATATTCTAGAAATCTTGGCGAAATAAAACATTCGGCAATGCCCTGAATTGCAATCCCGATAATCATCATTACCGTTAGCGGGTGTAACGCAATTAATCCTAATATATTTACTGAATCTCCGGTTATACTTGCTAAGGATTGGCTGAATGCCATAGCCAATGCAGATAGAGGCATTAAGAGCATACCCACAAGCATTGATGTTACAGCCTTTTGTTTTTTCATAAGTCGGGTAACTAATACAACAAATAATACAACAACACCGGGGTTAATATTAGCTAACCATTCGGGTTTTGCGCTTTCGCCTAAAATACGAATAACATATTTTGGCATTGAAGCATAAAGCTGATGTTGTATTAACCAAAAACCTGTTACTATTAAAGTAAGTATAATTAAACGAGGCGTAGTAAATATTTTAACAAGTGCGCGCATAACTTCGGAAAGAGATTTTCTGTCTTCATCACGATCCATTTCTTGATAGAAGAATATTGCAAAAAGCAGTGCAAGAAAAGCACATGCAGAAGAGAAAAAATTCACATATTCTAATCCGATGCCTTGGCGAATCCATGGCACAAATGTTTTACCGGAAAATGCACCAATATTAACTACCCAGTAAAATAATGCATATCCTCGGGCACGATTTTCCTCGGAGGTTGTTTTTGCCACGGTGCCCGTAATTAATGGTTTAATAAATGAAGCACCTACTAAAAGAACTGTTAAAAAGAATATTACTATACCTTTGGTATGAATTACTCCGAGAAAGAAATAACCAATAGTAAGAAGAGAGAATGCAATTATTAAACCTTTTTTAAAACCGATACGATCTACAATTGCACCTACAAATGGTGGAAGAAAATAAATACTAGAAAAGAATATTCCGGCCACCCAACCGGTTTCCGTATCGCTAAATCCAACTATATCGGTTAGATACAATGTGAGTACGATGAAAAAACCGTAATATGCAGCTCTTTCCAATAGCTCCATAAAGTTGGCAGTCCAAAATTCTTTAGGAAAGCTCTGTTTTTCTTTTTTTTGTTTTACTTCTTTTTTAATTTCATTTTCCATAGGCATCCTTTAAATTTGTGAAGTTCAAAGTTAAAAATTTTAAACAATATTTGAAATGCTTTTTCCAAATTATTTTGTATTGGTAAATATATTTCAATCTAATTTAAGAGGTAAATATGAATTTTATAAACAAAAGAAATTATATAACACTTTCTGCTGATAATAGTAGTGATCTAATTGAGAGAGATAAAATTGAAAAAAAATATACTTGGAATTTAGAGGATATTTATAAATCTGTTCAAGAGTGGGAAAACGATTTTAAGTTTTTGAAAAATCAAATAGAAAGATATTATGATTTTAAAGGTAAGGTTTCTGAAAGTGCAAATACTCTTTTGGAATGTTTAAAATTTGATGAAAAAATCAGCATTAAATTAGATCAAATGTATTTGTATGCTATGTTATCTAAAGATTTGGATTTAGCAAATGCTGAAAACCAAGGTCGTTACGATCGGTTGGTAGTTTTGCATTCCGAAATTTCTGCCGTTTCATCATTTATTATTCCCGAAATTCTTTCCGCAAAACGAGAAAAAGTTTTTTCTTACTTAAAAGAAAATGACGAATTAAAAATATATGAACATATGTTTGAAGATTTATTTCGGACTGAAAAGCACAGACTTTCGGAAAGAGAAGAAGAAATACTATCTTTGGCTGCTCCGGCATTAAATACTTCTACCGATGTTTTCAGTATGTTTAATAACGCGGATATTGATTTCCCTAAGGTTGAAGATGAAAACGGAAATTTAATACAAGTATCACACGGACGCTATGGCGCTGCAATGTATTCTACCGATAGGGAGTATAGAAAAAGAGTTTATAAAGCTTTATATGTTCCTTTTAAAAAATACCAAAATACCCTTGCCGCCACTTTCAATGGAAATATTAAAAGTTTAATTTTTAATGCGAAGGTTAGAAATTATTATTCAACCTTAGAAGCTTCATTGGATAGTAATAATATTCCTATTTCAGTTTATAAAAATTTAGTGGAAACCGTTAATGAAAATCTGGCTCCATTACACAGATGGGCAAAATTAAAAAAAGAAATTTTGAATTTGGAAGAATTGCATCCTTATGACACTTACGTAACACTTTTCCCTGCGGTTAAAAAAGAATATACGTATGATGAAGCTGTAGAAATAATGTATAAAGCTTTATCTCCGCTTGGTGAGGAATATTTAAATGATATAAAATTTGCAATTGAAAACAGATGGATTGATGTGTTCGAAACAAAAGGAAAGCGAAGCGGGGCATATTCTTCAGGAACAACATTTGGAGTTCATCCCTATGTGTTGCTTAATTGGAACAATCAATTGAATGATATTTTTACGCTTGTACATGAAATAGGGCATAATATGCATAGTTTTTACACGGGTAACAAACAACCGTATCCGTATGCAAATTATTCAATATTTGTAGCTGAAGTTGCTTCAACAACCAACGAAGCTTTATTGTTAGATTATTTAATTAGTAATGCAAAAACGGATGAAGAAAAACTGGCTTTAATTGAAATGAATTTAATCAATATTCAAGCAACCTTTTTCAGACAAACAAGATTTGCCGATTTTGAAAAGCAAGTTCATAAACTAATTGAAAGCGGAGAGGCTTTAACGCCTGAAATATTAACTGAAAAATTTGCAAATCAATTTAAAAAATATTGGGGACCCGAAATGGTAGTTGACGAAGAAGAAGGTTATTCTTGGGCACGCATACCCCATTTTTATTACAATTTCTATGTTTATCAATATGCTACAAGTTTTGCTGCTTCTCAAGAAATTGCCTCGAAGATTACTAGTGAAAATAATCCCAATAAAACTGAAATTGTTGAGAAATATCTAAATTTCTTAAGTGCCGGAAGTTCGGATTATCCGATCGATGTGTTAAAAAAAGCAGGTGTGGATATGCGCAATCAAAATGTGATTTTATCGGTGATAAATAAAATGAATAAACTGCTCGATAAATTAGAATCTATTATAAAATGAAAAAGGATTGCTTTGGCAATCCTTTTTTTTACATTTAAATAATAAATTTTGTTATAACAAATTACCGGAATTGTTAATTTCATCTTCAAACAATTCTTTGTATTTATCAATGAATTCTTCAACTTTTTCAATACTTTCAAAATGAAGAATATTAGCAACTTCAGGGTCTAATTTTAATCCCTCATCCCAATAGAAACTTCCGATTTGTAATTTTTGCGTAGCATAATCAGCTAAATGCACTATTGCGATTAATTCTTTGTTTTCATTTGCTTTGGACGGTGTTTCGTGAAACTCAATAATTTCGCATAAAACAGAAGGCAAATTCCATTTTTCACTTAAAAATTTTCCGATCTCCATGTGATTGTATCCAAGATGTTCAATCTCAGTATCCAAATAATTTCCACCGTTAGATTTAATTTGGTTAACAATTTCAACAAAAGCCGTATGAAAATATTTATGAATTACAGGAATTCCCAAATCATGTAATAAACCACCAATAAAAGCTTCACCTGTTTTTGAATATCCCAAATCGTCCGCAATTCTTTTTGCTGCATTTCCCGTAATCATTGAGTGTAACCAGAATTCTTTTTGGTTTAAGAATTTATCGGTTTTGTTTCGGAAAGATTCCATCATTGACAGTGCAAGAATAATGTTTTTGATTTCTAAAAATCCAATAACAAGTATTGCAAAATCAATTGTTGAAACTCGTCTTCTTAAACCGTATAGAGGAGAATTAGCAATCGATAAAATTTTTGTTGCTATACCTTGATCTTTCCCGATTATCTTAGAAAGTGTAGCAGTGTTTGTGGACGGATTATCTAGCATTTTAGTTACTTCCATCATTGTGGTTGACAATGCCGGTAAATTATAAACGTTAGATAAAATTAGATTTGTTTTCTTTTGTTTATTTTGTAGGATTTGCTCGTCCATGTTATTTTTTCCACTACTAATTTTAAAAATTAAAAGTTAAAATAAACCTATATGTAATTCTTAATTTAATAATTATTTCGAAAACTAAAAAGTGTTATTACTTAAAACTTTAACATTTAATAAATAACTATCGGAAAATTATTTCTCGATTGAAGAAAACCGAATTATTTTAAATATAATTTTTAGTTTTATTGTTTTTATTTTAAAGTGCTATTTACAATTTTTATTGAGGAAAATATGAAGCCTTTTATTTTAGCTTTTATTAGTATATTATTTTTGAATTTAACTTTCGCTCAAAAAAGACCCTTTACAATTAGTGACTTATATAAAATTAAAAGTATTTCAGGAGCTGGTATATCTAAATCAGGGCAGGTAATGTGTTTTTTAGTTACCAACTATAACTTAACTGAAGGAAAATCAAATACTTCGGTTGTTTTTCTAAGTAAATCGGGGAATGAGTACAAAAAAATTGAAAAGGCATATTCACCCTTCTTTTCTAAAGATGGCAAAAGCATTTTTTTTATTGCCTATAAAAAGGGTGTAGCACAATTATATAAAAGGGAATTAAATGATACTGCAATTGTAAAATTAACGGATTTTTATACCGGCATTAATTTTCCGAAGCTTTCACCCGATGGCAATTATATAATTTTTCAGTCGAAAGTCTTTCCCGAATGTGGGGCAGATTCCGAAGCAAATAAAAAAATCAGTCAATCGATGAAAAATGGTCCCATCCAAGCACATTTATCGGATAAACTTTTTGTTCGGCATTGGACGGAATATGTAGATGGAAAGTTTAATCATATATTTATGTTAAATCTGAAAACCAAGAAAATTACTGATCTAACACCGGGTAATTGGAATTCTCCAACTTTTAAAGCCGGCGGTGGCAGTCAATACGATATTTCCCCCGATTCAAAATATTTAGTCTTTGAATCCAAAAGAGTGGAAAATCCGGCCGAATCTACGAACTCGGATTTGTTTTTGTTAAATATTAAGACAAAAGAATTAATAAATTTAACTAAAAAAAATCTTGCTTGGGATGGCGAACCTAAATTTTCTCCGGATGGTAAAAAAATTGCCTTTAAATTTCAGAAAATTCCGAATTATGAATCCGATAGATTTCGTTTGGCAATTTATGATCTGAAGACAAAAGAGATAAAAGTTCTAACCGAAGAAATTGATAATTGGGTTTCCGAATTTGAATGGAGTGCAAATTCAAAGGAAATATATTTTACTATTCACGAAAAAGGTTACATGCCTTTATTAAAGATTAATTTAACCTCAAATAAAGTTGATAGAATTATTAAAAACAAAGTTGTTTCAAGTTTCAAACTGAACGAAAAGTTTAATGAAATTATTTTTCTTTCATCAACAGTAGGCAATCCGTATGAATTATATTCGTTGAATGAAAGAAATAAAAAAATAACGCAACTTACATTTGTAAATCAGAAAATTAAAAATGAAGTTGATATCCGACCGGCCGAAAGTATTTGGGTAAAAACAAAAACAGGTGAAAAAATACATGTGTTTATAGTTAAACCGCACAATTTTATAAAAGGGAAAAAATATCCCTTAGTTTTAAATGTACACGGCGGGCCACAATATCAGTGGATGGATTCCTTTCGTGGCGATTGGCAAATTTATCCGGGAAGCGGTTATGTTTTAGCTTTCCCGAATCCTCACGGTTCAACAGGGTATGGGCAGAAATTTACAAAAGCTATTTCAGAAGATTGGGGTGGATTGGTTTTTGATGATTTAATGCAAATCACCGATTCGTTGGAAAACCTGGATTATGTTGACCCGGAACGAATTGGTGCAATGGGATGGTCTTATGGTGGTTACATGATGAATTGGTTTCAGGCTAAGACAAAACGATTTAAATGTTTAGTATCAATGATGGGTCTTTATGATATGAATTCTTTTTACGGAGTTACCGAAGAACTGTGGTTTCCGGAGTTTGAATTTGCCGGTACACCATGGAATAGCCCATTGTATAAAAAATATTCCCCTTCTAATTATGTGTCAAATTTTTCAACGCCAACTTTAATCATTACAGGTGAACGCGATTACAGAGTTCCATATACTCAAAGTTTGTATTATTTTACTGTTCTTCAGAAATTAAAAATTGCTTCAAGGCTAATAGTTTTTAAAAATGATGGGCACTGGCCAAGCCATATTAAGTCGATGCCATTATATTATAATGCGCATTTGGAATGGTTTCACAAATATCTTGGTGGCAAGAAAGCACCATACGATTCAAAAAAATTAATTAGAAACCTTGCATTTAAGTGAAAACAAAAATATTTTAAGTTAAAATAAAACTGATAAAATACAAATGAGCATTTTTAAAAATTTATTTTCAGATAATGGTGTAGAAGAAATTTTAAGAGTAGCTTTATCGGCATACAAAGATAAAGAATATTCTAAAGCAATAGAGGAATATAATAAAGCGTTGGAAATTGAACCGGATAATGCCAGTGCTTATTATGGCAAAGGGTTATGCTATTTTTTTCAAGATGATTTTAAAAATGCTCAACAATTTTTTGAAAATGCAATTCAGATAGATCCTTCCGAAGCAATAAACAGCTATTATTTTCTCAGTAAAATTCATTTTAAAAATGAAAAATATGAAGATGCAATTAGAACGGTTAGAACCTTTATTACACAATCTCCTAACAAGGATGACGGCTATAGTTTGCTTATAAACGTAATTGAAGCAACAAAAGATTACGAATCTTTACTTTCAGCTTGCGACGAGATGATTGATTTGGGCTTGGCCGATGAAGCAATTTATACAAAAAAAGGAAAAGCAAATATTGAACTGGGAAATTTAGACAAGGCCAAAGAGGATTTAGATAAGGCCTTGGAAATAAATGCAAATTATTCGAAAGCTATAATTTATAAAGGTTTTTTAGAATTTAAAAGCGGTAAAATTAAAACTGCTGTTAGCGATTTGGAAAAGGCTGTTAAACTATCACCCAATGATGCAGAGGCCTACTACTATTTAGGAATGTTTCATCAAGAATCCAAGGATTATGAAAATGCATTAAAGGCTTTAGATAATGCTGTAAAATTCAATAATAAATATTATGATGCTTATGTAATTCGTTCCGATGTTAGAATGAAATTGAAAGACATAAAGGGAGCTTTAGAGGATGTTGATAAAATAATTGAGTTTGAGCCCGATGAATATTCTTTTCATTTTCAAAAAGGCAAATTAAAATTACGCTTGAAAGATTACAAGGGTGCAAGAAAAGCTTTTGAAGATGCTCTTAAGTTAAAAGAGGATATTTGGGAATTACTTTATGAACTAGGTTTAGTTGAACTTGAGCTCAAAAACTTTAAAAAATCGGAAAATTATTTTAGAAGAGTTTTAGCAATTAAAGAAGATAATCTTGATGCAATGCTAAATCTAGGTATTGCTATTTATTTTCAGAAGAAATTTAAAGATGCAATTAAACAATTTACTGATTTAATAACAATTAATCCTGAGCATTACACAGCTTACTATCAGCGCGCAAGAGCTAAAGAAAAGCTAGCCGATACACAAGGAGCTTTAGCAGATTATACAAAAGCATTACTGGACCCCGAGTTTTTCAAAGCCTATGTTGCACGCGGAAGATTGAAATCAAGAATGGAAGATTTTCATAGTGCCATTATGGATTTTACAAAAGCATTAAAAATAAATCCGGATCATGCACTAACATATTTTTACAGAGCAAATGCTTTTGAAAAAAACACTCAATTGGATGAATCTTTTGACGATTTAACCCGTACTATTGATTTAATGCCCAAATATGCAGAGGCATATTTTATGCGTGGGAAAATATGTTTCGAACTTAAACGCTATAAAGAGGCAATTGAAGATTGGGAAAAAGCAAACGAATTAAAACCCGACTATGCTACCAAAACATCTCAGCTTATTGAAAGTGCCAAAAAGAAATTAATTTAAGGCTAAAGTATTATAAACTGTCATCATAATTTTCAAACGGATTAATTATTTGTGTTTTTGAAGTTTTATTTTTCTTTTCAGAAAAATAATTGTTTTTATCGGTTGATTTATTGCTTGTGGAAGAAAGTTGTGCAGGATTTAAAATTTCCACTCTTGTAGTTTTATTTTTTGAATGGTGAGATTTTCTTTTGCTTGTATGCTTTTTGTGATATATAATTCTTTCCTTTTCTTTTTTCTTTTCTTCTTCTATTTTTTTTCGTTTTGCTTCTTCCTCGGAAAGTTGTAATAATTTCTTCACTTGAGGAGGGATCGTTTTTTTAGATTCGGTAATGTTTTCCGATTTGTTTTTTTGTTTATACTTGTAAGAAAGGTATGAAATTATTATTGCTACTACGGCAATTCCTACAAAGATATATAGGCTTGTATAAATTATTGAAATAAAATCCATCTTGTCTCTAATTTATTTGTATGCCAAAGATACAAATTTGTTTGAAAAAATTAACCTACTTTTACTAAGTTTTCTTGTTTAGTGTCTTCATAACAGTTTAAATAATCGGTCGTAAAATCAAATTGAGAATTATTTGTGCCGAAAGCTGAAAGATCAGTAGTTTCAATCTCATTGATAACCGTAAGTCGTGTTCTTTTTTTTAAGGTTCTTTCAGGTCTTGAATAGTATGGTTTGGTGTGATTATTATTTGTTTTAATTTCCGTTTTGAAACGATGTTTTTCTTTTGGGGTTAAAACAATTTTATTGTCCTTTTTTATTATACGTGATTTAGTGATGAGGCTATAATTATTATTTGTAGCCTGCAAAGAAATTTGTGGTTTTTGTGCAGTCTTTCTTTTATTTGTTGCCCGTGTATTTCTCTTTCTTTTTTTTATGATATAACTACCATAAGAGATAAATAACACAACAATCAAAAAAAACGTGAATATAAATAAACTACGATATATTATTGGCAATAATTCCATATTTTCCTCAATAAATTATTTATTACCAATGCCAAAATTAATGCCAGAAAAAACATAACTTGATAATTCAAAAAAAGACATTCTGTTGAATTAATATTTCTCGTATTGAGACTGTGTATTGGAATGAGACGCTATTTGTTTTTTTTAACTTTTTTCTTTTTTGTTAATTTAGATGCATTTTTAATTAACCAATCTTGAAGAGATAAAGGTTTGGAATTGAACACAGAATGATTTTTTACATATTTACCCGTGGGCAATAATATTTTAGCTTTTGTGTTATCATTAATAGAAGTGAGCAATACGTTTTTAATAATATTTTTTTTGATTGAATTGTTTTTAATCGGGAAAAACAATTCAACCCTACGGTCTAAATTTCTAGGCATAATATCGGCGCTACTTAAATAAACTTCTTCTTCGCCATTGTTGTAAAAATAATATGCCCGATGATGTTCAAGAAATCTTCCAACAATGCTTTTAACAAATATGTTTTCACTTAAATTTTGCACTTGTGGTACCAAACAGCAAATGCCCCTTACAATTAAATCAACTCTTATTCCTGTTTGAGAAGCTTCGTAAAGAGCAGCAATTATTTGAGGATCAACCAGAGAATTAAGCTTAAATATTAAATGACCCTTTCCACCTTTTTTTACATTTTTAATTTCACGCTCAATTAATTTTAAAAATGTTTCTCGTAAATTTATTGGAGCAACGGCTACAGAGTTAAATTTTTTCTGTTCCGAATATCCGGTTAAAAAATTAAAAACATCTGCAACATCGTTGCAAATTTCAGTATCTGTTGTAAAAAAACTAAAATCAGTATAAATTCTTGCTGTAATCGGATTGTAATTGCCTGTGCCCAAATGCACATATCTTTTAACACCGTCAGCCTCTTTACGAACAACCAATGTCATTTTGGCGTGAGTTTTCAGACCCACTAATCCGTAAACTACATGCACGCCTGCTTTTTCTAATTCTCTGGCCCAGAAAATGTTGTTCTCTTCATCGAAACGAGCTTTTAATTCAACCAAAACCGCAACCTGTTTTTTTCTTCCGGCAGCTTCAATTAAAGCCTTTACGATTGGAGAATGTAATCCTACTCTATAAAGAGTTTGTTTGATTGCCAACACATCAGGATCCTCGGCTGCTTGTTTGATAAAATCAATTACCGGAGAAAAGGATTCATATGGATGATGTAAAAAAAGCTCTCGTTCTTTCATTAAAGAAAAGATGTTTTTTGTTT
>CAZCBD010000091.1:0-10621 GCA_964496755.1 uncultured Melioribacteraceae bacterium | reverse complement strand
TAATAACAGGCATAAATAATTGTTCCCCCGATACGTTAATCTGCTCTTGAGCGGTATTTGAAATATTTATTTTTTGAATACCACCAATATCATTCAATTTCATTTCAACTGCTGTTTCTGCTCCGTTAAATCCAAAGGGTTTTCCATTTTGGTCTGTTCCGGAAAATAAATAATTCCCTTTAAAATCATAATTAGCATAATCCAAAATTATTTTCAGACTTTGATCAATCTTATCCGCATAGGTATTTAATACCGGTGTTGCCGTTGCGTTATTTAATGAGGTTAATTCAACTTGTAAGCTTTGCATTTCCTTTTGAATACCCGTCATGGCACTAATTGAATTTTCCAATATCGATTTTCCGTCGGCAATGTTAGACTGATATTTTGCCAAACTATCAATTTCATTACTAAATCTCATAATTTTGGAATTGGCCAATGGAGAATCCGATGGTTTAAGCACTTTTTTCTGACTTGCAACTTTTTGCTGCACATCAATTAATCTTTCTTTTGCAATTTTCATGCTGATTAAGTATGAATCCTGCAAGGATCTGTCTGTTACTCTCATTTTTATGCCATGTCAATTAATGTTTGAAAAACCTGATCCGCCACTTGAATTAATTTTGCGGCCGCATTATATGAACGCTGAAATTTAATTACATTAACCATTTCTTCATCAACCGAAACACCGGAATATTCCGCTTTTTGTTGTTTTAATTTTTGCACAACCAAATCAACTGCCGCGGCAGAATCTTCGTAAGCTTTTATATCATTTCCCATTTCACTTACATCTTGACTATATTTTTGTGAAATAGTTAATCCATTAATTAATTGTTTGCTTTTAATTGCAGACAATTGCAAAGCAATCTCGTTATTTCCGTTTGTACCATCAGCGGAAACAGCTATCATTTTCACATCATTTAGAATATCGGAATTAATTTTCAAGTTTCCGTTTTGATAACTCGAGAAAAAATCAATGCCGGTTTGCGGCGTTGAATGAATGGAATAGCCCGTTTTATGAACAGCGTTTACTTCATTCATAATTGTCTGAGCAATTGTATCGAGTTTTGCTTTATGGTCGGGAATTATTTTCCCGAAAATATCCGAATATGCTTTTAATTTCCCACCCTGCAATGAAACTGCACCCGACTCTGCATCCGGACGCATTACGAGCTTACCATTTTCCTCATTCAATACGTATGTTGTATAAACTTTTCTATCAACAGCAAAAGAACCTCCAATTGAAACGTTTGCCGTACCCTCTTCGCCGTAGTTTACATTTACGTTTACAAGTTCACTAAGTTGTTGAATGATTTTGTCACGCTCATCAAGCAAATCATTAGTGCCTCGCCCTACTGCTCCGGAAGTATAAATCTCTTTATTTATTTCGTACAATTGTTTTGTGTAACTGTTAATAAGGCTTACTGTATCTTGTGCTTGAGATTTAATATCGGATTTAACTTTGTCATAACCCGATTGAATATTATACAATTGTTGAGATAACTTTTGAGCAGAATTCACAATATCATTTCTTAAGGGAATAGATGTAGGATCTACAGAAAGTTTATCCCAAGAATCAAAAAATTTATTAATTAATGTTGACAACCCAAGCTCGGAAGGTTCGGCATAAAGTGTTTCGAGGTTTTTTAATATTGAAGCTCTTTCACTCGAATATGCATAATCCTGATTATACTTTGTTAATTGCAAATCGAGTATTTGATTTTTAACTCGTTCTACGTCGTCGATTTTTACTCCCGAACCTATTGAAAGATTTCCGATTTTATCCGGTCGTTCGGTTGAAAATAAAACTCTTTGCCTACTGTAATGTTCACTGTTAACATTCGAAATATTATGGGCAGTTACATCCAAAGCTCTCTGATAAGAAAGCAAACTTTTTGAAGTTATATCAAGTAATTTATTAACACTCATTTTAGACTCTTCTATCTAATATTTTTTTTTCTTTTCCAAGTAAAGCAATAATCATATCGTCAATAAACTTTTGAGAATGTTTTATTAAAAAAAGATTTTGGCTATTAAGCCTGGCCAACTCTGTTACAAAGTTTTTTATTTTCAGATTAATCTTGCTCAAATATTTTTTTTCATCGTCAGTAATTTCGGAAGAAATTATTTCCAAAAACTCACTAAACTTTACTTTCGGATTATTCAATCCTAGATCGGCAAGCAAAGCAAACATTTCCTTTTGTCGTGCATTTTCCAGCTGAGTAATAATCGGCAACAAGTTGCTTTCGGCATTTATTCCTTCTTCCAGATTTTTAAGATTTCTTTCAATTAAAGCTCTCTGTTTTTTTTGAGCAATTTCTTTTAGAGTTGAAAGTTTTTTATAAAGTTCTGTAAGCACGTTTTGTAAGTTTTCAGTTTTCATTTTATTTACTCGATTTTAAATATCCATGTTTTCGAAATAACTCAATACACGTTTAACGTAATTTTGAGTTTCTTTAAATGGAGGAATTCCATTATATTTTTCAACATTTGCCGGACCGGCATTATAAGCTGCCAAGGCTTTTTTAACATCACCATCATATTTTCGAAACAGCTCGGCAAAGTATTTAGTGCCACCTTCAATGTTCTGCTTCGGATCAAAAGAATCCTTTACCCCCAAATATGTAGCGGTAGAATCCATTAGTTGCATTAAACCTTTTGCATTTGCTTTCGAAACAGCTTTTTCGTTTGCAGCCGATTCTGTTAAAATTATGGATTTTATCAACTTATGGTCAACGTCATATTTATTTGCAGCATCTATAATAATATTTTCATAAGTTTTTAATCTATCCTTTGCCTGCAAGCTGGGTTGCAATTTTTTACGATTATTATGATTTAAAAATTTATTTGCTTGTGCATTTTTCAATTCCATTTTCATTAATTGTTCGGCCAAATTTTCACCGGTCATATTTTTAAAAATTACATCGGCTATGCCCATACCTTTTTTAGCAGTCATGTGTTGGGCTATTTGACTTTCAAAAACCGTATCTAAAATATCACCGCCATAATTATTCTTTCCAAATAATCCGCCCGTAGTTTTATTCATACTTTTTAACATCATCGAAGTCATCAAACTTTCAAAATCCTTTGCGGCTTTTGCAATACGCATTTTTTCCGATTCAGAAAACTTTTGAATTTTCGGTGCCGACATATGCTTGGCAGGATTCGATATTTTTAAACTTAAATTATTCATCGTTAAACTATTTACTATTAAATTATAATTAGTTCTGCAATTAATGCTCCCGCTTCTTTAAGAGCTTGAAATACCGCTATAATATCACGGGGCGAGATTTTTAAATCATTTAATGCCGTTGCCACTTCTTGAACGTTAGTTGCACTAATCGAAACTGCTTTGCTTTCATTTTCCTTTGCAGTGGGAACCAAATTATTAAAGAAAGCTGTTTCCCCCTGTGAAAATGCATTTGGTTGCGAAATTATAGGAAACGATTTTATGTTTATACTTAAACTTCCGTGGGAAATTGTAACAGGTAAAATCTTTACATTTTCACCCGCCACAATGGTTCCGGTTCTTTCGTTTAAAACAACTTTAGCTATTACATCGCTTTGAACTTGAATGCCCTCTATTTGGGCTAAAAATGCGGGCAAATTATTTTGTTGTGCTGCCGGTACGGTAATTTTTATTTCGGTTGCATCAATTGCTTTTGCAGTATTGGCACCTAATAAAGTATTTATTGCATTTGCAACATTATTAGCAGTAGTAAAATCCGGATTTCTTAAAATCACACTTAAATTTGCCGGATCCAGATTTACTCCGGGTATTTCGTTTCGCACAATTCCGCCTCCGGGAATTCTGCCGGTAGTTGCATGATTTTTTACGATTCTTCCGCCGGAGCTTGTATTAATATCATAACCGCCAACGGATATCGGGCCTTGAGCCGTTGCCACTATACTTCCTTCTTTAGTAAGTATAGTATAAATCAGAGTACCTCCCATCAAACTTGTAGCATCACCAAGCGAAGAAACGGTAACATCAAACTCGGCACCCGGTTTCAGTAAATTATTTAATTTAGCAGTAACCATTACAGCAGCAACATTTCTTGTTCGCATATTTACATTGGGTGTATTAATTCCGAATTTTTTCATCATATTTATTACGGATTGCACTGTAAATGTTGCTCTGTGGCTATCACCGGTTCCGGAAAGCCCTGTAACCAAACCATAACCTATTAATTGTTCGGTATTCAATCCCTTAAAATAGGATATGTCTTTTATTCGCTGAGCAAATAAAAGTTCTGCAGAAAACAAAATTTCTGCTGCAATTAAAATTAAAAAAAGTACCTTTTTCATCTTTACACCTTAAAATAACCAATGAAAAACTTTAGTAAGCCAACCCGGATTTTGCGCATCATCAAGCTTTCCTTTTCCCGAAAAAGCAATCTCCGCATTGCTAATATTATTTGAATAAACCGTATTATTCGATCTAATGTCAACACCTCGAATAATACCCGTAATAGTAATCATTTGTTCTTCACCATTAATTAATATTTTTCTTGTACCTTTTATTCTTAAATTTCCATTTGCATAAACCGAATCAATTAAAGCACTGATTCTTGCCTTAACTAATCCCTGCGATTTAGTGCTACCGCCACCTTTAAAATTATTATTGGAATTTATATCTGAATTTATTGCCGGAAGCATTGGTTCAAGTCCCATTGTAGCATTAGCTTTAAAGCCTAAATCACTTTTCTTTCCGGTTGAAACTTCCGCCTTGTTTGATGCTTGCGATGATTCAACAATTATAATTGTTACAACATCACCCACTTTTGCCGCTCTGTAATCGGAAAATAATGATGTATATTGCTGTGTATTTTGTGCAAATACAAAGCTTATAAACATAAATAATATTGTTATATTTTTTTTCATCTTATTCTCAATTCATTTATTATTAAACTTGTTTACTCAATATTTTTATTCAATTCAATATTTTTATTCAATGATTAAAACCTCGTTTTTTGATACGGCACGTGCTCTAAAAAATTTTCTTAACGCTTTAATTCTTAATTCATCTCCAATTCCGGCATCCCCTTTTGCAATTGCTTCAACTCTTATTTCAACATTACCATGTTTTACAAATGCCGTCACCTTATCACCTTGACGAATAACAGGTTTAGCCTTAACCAAATCTTCCGTTAAAATTATCCCCGATTTAATTTTCTTTTTTGCTACCATTTTATAAGCGTTAAATTGAATCGGTTTTCTTCTTAATTTTGCTACATTTTTTTCAATTCTTATAAAATTAAGCGGTGATAATTCTTCTCCTTTTTTTATATCGATTTTTGATATATAAACATCCTTAAAAAGTTTTAGCTTAACCGTAGCAATTGTTTTTAATTGTTTGTTCCCTTTCTTCAATAAAATAGGGATGTAGCCATATTCACCGCGTCGTCTAAAATCCGAGGAATAATCAATTTCAAAATCAGATTTATTTATACCTTGTTTTAATTGAAATTCAAACCTTTTAAATTCAATTAATTTGGATTTTAAATATTCTTCAATTTCAGAAGTTTTATTTGCACCCGTCTGAAATAGAAAAATCAGCGATATAAAGAAATTAAATATCATTTTTCATTTCATCATTTTTCATTTCATCATTTATTATTTTATCGTTTCAGATTATTTGCTATCGACATCATATCTTCAACGGTTTTAACTGTTTTAGAATTTATTTCATAGGCACGCTGAGCAGTAATCATATTGATCATTTCATCAACTATATCAACATTAGAAGCTTCCAAATAGAATTGATGCAACTCACCAAAACCATCGGATCTGGGATTACCGAAAATAGGAGCACCCGATGCTTCGGTTTCTTCGTATAGATTATCACCAATTGCTTTCAATCCGCCGGGATTAACAAATTTTACAAGTTGAACCGTACCCAATTCAACTTTAGTTCCGTCTGTTTCTGTAATTGTAAATACTCCGTCTTTGCTTATTGAAATATCCGATGTAGTATCTGTAATTGTAAAACCGGGTTCCAGCACCAAACCGTCTGAGGCAACAATTGAACCATCACCGGAAATTTTAAAAGCACCGTCGCGAGTATAAGCAAATGTGCCGTCCGGTTTCTTAACTTGAAAAAAACCTTCGCCATAAATGGCAACATCCATCTGGCTTTTTGTTTGACGCAAATCGCCTTGAGCAAATATTTTTTGAGTTGATGTTGGCTTAACACCGTTTCCAACTTGAACGCTTGCATCCGGATTTTCAACTATTCCGGGAATATTTGTGTTTTGCGGATTTATTTTTACATCCTGATAAATTAAATCCTTAAATTCAGCACGGTTTTTCTTAAAACTATTTGTGTTAATATTGGCAATATTATTCGAAATTACCTGAATATTAATTTGTTGTGCATACATTCCTGATGCCGCTGTTCTTAAGGCTCTTGTCGGCATAATTTATCTCCTTTTTTTTAAACTCTTCCTAATTCTCTGGCTCTGCGCAACACCTCATCCAGAGAATTAATCATTTTCTGTGATGCTTCGTAATCCTTATTAATACTAATCATCGATTGCATTTCTAAAATCGGATTAATATTCGATTCTTCAACATATCCCTGCAATACTTCGTAATCTTCTTCATTGGCAATTGAATAACCATCTTCTTCGGGAAAATAAAATGTAGCGCCTGTTGTTCTTTGCATTTTAGATTGATCATCAATTTTAGCAATCACTAATTTATCAACTATATCTTCTCCTAATTTTATTTCACCTGTTTTACTAATGTTTAATTGCTTTTCCTGATCCGTCATTACATCATACAAATTAATTTCACCCTGTTGGCCTAAAACTTTATATCCGTCGTCATTAACCAAATACCCATCATCGGAAATTTTAAACCTGCCATTACTGGTTAGTTCTGTTCCTCTTTCTGTTTTAACCATAAAAAAAGTTTCCGTAGTTAAAGCCAAATCGAGTTTATTTGTTGTTTTTGTTAAATTACCTTTTCGCATGTCGGTTAGTTGTATTTTTTTTTCTTCGCCTGCTCGCCCCAAAACTTCTGCAAACGGAAGTTCTCTTTTATAAGCATTTGTATTTATATTAGCTAAATTGTTAGCAATTATTTCAATATTTTTCTGACGAACCAACATGCTTTTGGCAGCGTTATACATACCTTTAATCATTTTTCAACCCCGATTTTTCAGTCAATAAATTTGAAAGCAAAACTGGCAACAGTTTATATAATTTTAGATTCTCTTTCTGAAGCAAAAACATTTTGGAAATATTCTTTTCGCTTCGCGTGTTTTCTAAAGAAATTAACTTGCTCTGTTTTGCTTCATTCATTAAATAATGAATATATTTTTTCTCATCGGTCATTTTGGTAACTAATTTTATATTATACTATTAACACCCTGTATGTTACCAATTATCATTCCAGTTTTATGATTTTGTGCTTCTTTTACGGATGCGGAAAGACTCACCTTTAAGTTTAGGTTTTTCTCTAAATTTTTTCGAATTTTTTCCAATGTTTTATAGTTAACATTTAAGTTTTTATTTTTAATCAATGTTAAATTAAAACCGGCTTCGGATAAAAACCCGGATAAGCCCAAATATTCGCTATAATCGCCCAAATTCGCATTTATTTTTATTATTTTGTTGTAATTTCTATCCTTTGTTTTCTCAAACAAAAACATAATCAGAAACAATTTTTCATCATCTTTTGCTATTAAAAAATCAGGGAAAATCCCAAATGAATTAAACTCTGCTTTTTGCAAAAGGTATTTTAAAAGCAAAAGATAAAGATCGGCACGAAACGCAAAAGGAAATTCACTATTTAAATTTTTCAGTTCTTCGAGCAATTGTACATATTTCGCCAATTCTCCGGTAAACATTTTGCCGGGCAAAGCATTTTCGTTTAGCTCCACTAAAAATGTTTCCCTAAGCCATTGCATGTTTTTTGCGGAAAATTGCGAATAATTAGCTACAATTAAACCGAAAATTTTCTCACAAATTTTTTCGAACGGAATATCAAACGGCAAAAGTATTTCCTTTAATTCATCTTTATTAAATTTTTTATCGGAATTCCAAAAAAATTGAATTAACAATCCGAGTAACAGCTCATCCACCTCTTTGCCCCAAAAATTAATAAACTCCGAAATATCTTGAATTTTAGATTTTATCAGTGGCCTTTTATCTGCTGCCAATCGTTGAATTATTGATTTTGAAATTAATGAATTTTGAAGATCGAATTTTAAGAGAATCGTTTCAAGCAAACCCGGATTTGCAAACAAATTGGGAAGCTGATTCAAACTAATTACTAACGGATTTTGTTTAATCACCTTCCCTATCAATTCTTCGCCGCTTGCAACTGCCACCGGTAAAGTTGCTTGAAATAAGTTTCCGTTTATAAGTAATTTATAATTTGCACCTATTTTATCAAGCACCGTCAAAGATACCAAACTACCTTTGGGTGGAACTTGGATTGTTTTTCCTTTGCTTGCCAAATTAATATTTTGAGTTGTTAATTTAGCAATATTTCCAAGACCGGAAAGTTTCATAATTGAAATTTTATAATTAAAATAAGTTTAGTTACTGTCTGTTAGAGCTTTTATTTTGGCAGCCAAAAACAATTCCCCTTTTGAAAGAGAGAGTTTTTTTGCTAATGCAATTATTGGATTTTTTTTCTTGGTATCAATTAATTTACCGGAAATTAATTTTTTTCGGTTTTCGTTTGAATAATTTGACGGTATATAAATTTCTTTTCTAATTTTACTTATATTTTTCTTCAGTTCATTTTCCATTTGTTTTTCAAAAGAAATTTTCTTTCTTCTATAAACTACAATAATTGACGCCAGCAAAGATGCTTCAAGCAAAATAAAGAATTTAAGCAACACATTGTTTTTACTACCACCTAAATTTTCAATTTTAGAATAACGTTCAGAATTTGTTTTCTGTTTTAATAATGTTTTACTACTTACTAACAGCTTATTTTTCGATTCTTTGTTTTTTGTTGTTTGTTTTTTTCTTTTGGGAATAACTTTGGCAGTTGGCGGTAAAGTTTGTAGAATATGTTTTGCTTTTTGATTTTTTAATCTGGCTTTTTCAATTTGAATTTTAACATACTCTCGCAAATTAATTTTATCGTTTTGCTGAGCTGATATACAAATTAAAGATAAAAAGAGTAGTACTAAAACTTTAATATTTTTCATCATTTTAATGCTTTTCATCAATTTAATGCTTTTCATCGTCTTATTTTTCTTTTTAATGGAAAAGTTATAATAATAGTTGAACCGCTATTCTTTTGTACATTTATTTTATAACCGCCTTCATGTTTTTTAATTAAATTCAAAATGATTCTTGTAGTTAAATCAACACCTTTTCGCATTTTCACCGGTTCATTTGAATATGGTTTTAGCAAAGCCGTTGAAACAAATTTTAGATAAACTTCATCTTCTTTGAATCCGGTTTGAATTACAATTCCACCGGCTTCTTTGGTTTTAGCTTTAATCAGTCCCAAAATATTAGTTAGAATCTGATACAAATAATTGGGATGGCTTAAAATTGAAGGAATATTATTATCAAAATCCAAAACCAATTCAAGATTCAAATTTTCTAAAGTAGATTTAACCAAGTTATAATAATCATAAATAACGGTATTTAAATTACAAGGTTTAATTTCCAATTGTTTTTGGTTTAAGTTTGAAAATTTAACCACTCGGTTTATTGAAGTAATAATTTTCCCTACTTGTTTTTTAATTCTATTCAGTTCAAAACTTTCCGGATTTTCCTGTTGCAAAATATCAACATAACTAAGAATAACCTGCATAGGCGAAAGAATATCCTCTACCACTCCATCGGTTAGTTCGCCAATAGCCGAAAGCCTGAAATCATTTGATAATTTGGCTTGATATGTTTGCAATTCTTCGTAAAGAATATTTGATTTAACCCTATAGCGCAAGTTTTGTATTTTACTGATAATTGAATTTAAAATTATATTTATAATTTCTTTGTCCGAATGAAGAATATTATTAGCGGAAATAGAAGAAAGAATTGCCAAAACACCCTGTTTTTTTTCAACGGTTTTAAAAGGAAAAACCAGATAATTAAAATGCTGACCTTCACTTTTATAACTATCCAGATCCGGAAGAATCATCGGTTTTTGCGATTCAAAAATAATATTCAGAATTCCCTCTTGCCTATAATGATTTAATTTTGTCAATACCAAGTTTGATTCATAATCAGTAAACCCTACAAGATTCTGTTCCAAATCGTCATAAATTAAAATGGCCGATTCTTTTACGGGAATAATTCTTTTAACTGTTCTGATAAATAAATCCGATAAATTTTTAATTGAATCATATTTAAAAAGCTCGGTCTGAAATGAAGTAAGAATTTGAAAAAGGAAGGAATTTTTTTCTATCGAAATTGTAGAAATATCTTCACTTGGATAAAATTTTGTACTTTCAGATTTTTCTTTCCCGTCCGAAGAAAGAGTATTAAAATAATTCTGATATTTGTCTGTGTTTTCTTTATGTAGTCTCACTCAAATCCTCAATGCGTTAATTTCTTGTTTGAACAATTCAGCATACCCATCAACAAAATTGAACAAATCCTTAACGCTTGAAAATTTTAATGTTTTAATAATTGTTGGGTCAAAATCG
>CAZCBD010000090.1:0-10630 GCA_964496755.1 uncultured Melioribacteraceae bacterium | reverse complement strand
GATTTAACATCTCTATTTTTAAGCAAAGTCATTATAGTTTTAGGATGCCCAAAGCAACCGATTGGTTTTTCAGATTCATAAATCTGCAACTTTTCAATTTCTACAATTTCATTTTCTATTGACAATTCAAAAATCCACTTTCTCTTGCAAGTCTTTGTTTTTTCGAATTCAAATTCGCGAATGTACTTTTTTTTCATATCTGAAACAATTTAGTTAACAATAAATAAAGATACGAAAAGCTGCCTAATGAATTAAGCAGCTTTTAATTTATTTTGGTTTTTCTATTTTAATTTTTCTTCAACTATTTTTTGAATCTTCATCAATTCGGTATCAGCCTCTTTTCGAATTCTATCGCATTCGGATTTCATTTCCTCAACAAAGGTTTCGTCTTTTATTCCTTTCAGATTTATCAGAACATTATAAATTCCGCCTATTACGCCGGTGTGTGCACATTGAGCACCAACTCCAACATCGGTAATTGAATTAGGATTACCATTCAATGCAACCGGTTCTGCAATTTTAATTGCTTCAAGGCTAAGTATAGCAGTATTTAACGGAACCTGCACGGCTTGTTTTAAACCATCTTGCATTGCATTTTTTCTTTTTTGTTTTTGCTCATCAGTTTTCTTAGGCATTCTCAATGCCGCCATGTAAGCATTAAAAGCATTTGTATCTTCATCAACAGCTTTAATTAAAGCGTTTTTAATTTCCTGACATTTTTCCGCAGTTTTGTTTAATATTTCATCAACAGCTTCGCTACCTCGTCTGTTGGCGGTTAAATTACTAACCATCGAAGAAAGGCTTGCGCCGATTGCTCCGGCTAATGCTGCTATTGAACCACCACCCGGTGCGGGAGATTCGCGAGAAACTTCGTCAACAAAATCGGTAACTTTCATTTCTACTAATGCTTCTTCTAAATTTTTCGGTAACCCGAGAACTCTATCTTCAATTTTAAAATCATTTACATCACAAAGTCCTAAAGACTGTACAGCTGTTTCCAAAATATCTTTGATTGGAATTCCAGCTGAACGTCCTTGTTTGCGTAGATAATATTTACCAACTTCAAGTAAAGCCGGATAAGGAACCATTCCCACAATTTCACTTCCGGTAACAACTAAGCCTCTTTCGGCAGCAAGCTTCCTGGCTTCATCCAAAACGTGATGCATATTTGTTACTTTATAATTTGTTAGGTTAATTGAGATTTGAGCTCTGTCGAACTCAGGAACCATCCAACCAATTGCTTTGCAGTACTTAAATTTTCCCGGGATTTTTACTGATGCTCCTTCCGGTTTTTTAGGATCTATGGAGTTTAATTCCAACAATTCATTTAAATCGTAACCGTATTTTTCTTTACAATATTTTGCAGTTTCATCTATTGTTTTACCAATAAAGTCATCATTTCCACACGGATATTTACCATCTTCATATTTTAGTATTTCTTTGCCTTTAAAGTAAAAAGGTTTTGAAATCGGTCTTCTTGCCGAACGACCTTTTTCTCTTAATTCAAAAGCAATATCGGTTGCATATTTGGGTTCACGGGTATTCAGAGTAATATTATATGCAATCAAAAATTCTCTTACACCCATAACCGTAGCACCGGTAATTTCGTTAAATTTATTCGGGCCATAATCAGGTGCCCATTCCGGTAATTTCATTTTTTCAGCAAAGCCTTCATATTCACCTGCTCTAATAACAGCAAGATTTTCTCTACTAGGTGATTTTGCAGATTTTTCATACATGTAAATAGGAATACCCAATTCATCGCCAACGCGCTGAGCTACTTCGTAAGAAAGTTCAACACACTCTTCAATTGACATACCGGTAACAGGAATAAAAGGACAAACATCAGTAGCACCCATTCTCGGATGCGAGCCCTTATGTTTTCGCATGTCAATTAATTCGGATGCTTTTTTTATCGCATTAAAAGCAGCTATTTTTATTTTTTCCGGTGGACCAACAAATGTTACAACTGTACGATTCATTTCGGCACCGGGATCAACATCTAACAATTTAATTTCATCAACTTTTTCTATCTCGTCTGTAATTTGTTTTATGATAGATAAATCTTTTCCTTCGGAAAAATTCGGAACACATTCAACTAATCTCTCTTTCATAACTAAATATCCTTTTGTTAATAATTGCAACTATAAAATATTATAAGATAATTCCCTAATTTCAAGAAACAAAATATAGTTTTAGTCTAATTTTTTACTAAATCTTTTTGAACTTAAAAATAGAATTGCTGCCCCCATTAAAAAAAGCGTTAATATTTCTTCCCACAATTCGGCAAAACCCAAACCTTTTAAAATTACTCCTCTAATAATTGTAAGAAAATATTTCAAAGGAATAACGATAGTAAATTTTTGGATTATCATCGGCATATTTTCAATTGGAAAAGCAAAACCTGAAAAATAAATCATCGGTAACATAAAAATAAATATTGCTACCATCATAGCTTGTTGCTGAGTTTTTGAAATTGTTGAAACAAACAATCCTAAACCAAGTGTTGATAAAATATAAATAAATGAAGCAAACAATAAAAAGAAAATATTACCGCGAATTGGAATGAGAAAAATATAATGCATTGCCGATAAAATTATTATCACGGCCACCATTCCCATAATTGTATATGGAATTAGTTTCCCGATTATTAATTGATGAGGCTTTATTGGTGTAACCACTAATTGCTCAAGAGTACCGATTTCTTTTTCTTTTACAATTGCCAAAGAAGTTAAAAGCATTGTAATTATCATTAAAAGCAACCCTACAATTGCCGGTACCATAAATACATATGATTTTAACTCCGGATTGTACCAAACTCTGGTCTTTGAATTAATACTTCCAAAAGATAATTGCTGACCCGATTTAGACATAACATCAAGAAGTATTTTTTTTGAAAAAGCCGAAGTTGCCTGTTGTATATATCCCGCGGAAATAGTAGTGGTATTTCCATCGGAAGCATCGAAAAGTGCTTGAATATCAGCGGTTTCGTAGCGCTTAATTTTTTTTTCAAAATTATTCGGAATTATAATTACTCCGATTACTTTTCCAGATTTTAATAATTCAATTCCATCTTTATATTTTTCAACATTATAATCCGCAAAAATATAACCTGTATTTTCAAGTGTTTGGATATATTCTCTGCTAATAGCACTATTATCTCTATCTAAAACGGCAATATGAATTTTCTCAACATCAAGATTTGCTGCATATCCTAAAAAAATTAATTGAATTACAGGAGCAACCAAAATTATCATAAACATTTTAGGATCGCGTTTAAATTGAAGAAATTCTTTTTTGATTATATTTAAAATAGTTTTCATTAAACCACCCTTTTATTTCTAATTTTTGTTGCAAGTGCTAAAAATATGAAAGCAAAAATGCAAAGATATAAAAGCTGATCCCAAAAATATGTTATGCCAACACCTTTTAGAATTATATCTCTTAAAACAACATTAAAAAACTTTGCCGGGGTTATGTTGGTAATAATTTGAACAAGCGTTGGCATACTTTCAATTGGAAAAATAAAGCCGGATAAAATTGTAGCCGGAAGCATTGTAGCAAAAGTGGAAATTGTAAATGCAACCTGCTGCGAATCCGCAATTACGGAAATTAAAATTCCTAAACTAAGCGAAGCAATAATATAAATCAGCGTTGAAAATGATAATAAAATCATACTACCCTCTATCGCTACCCCAAACAATATAAATCCCGCAGCTAAAATAAAAACCGCATCAATAATGGATATAATTGCATAGGGTATTGACTTGCCTATTAGTAATTCAATTGTAGAAATTTTCGAAACATTTAATTGCTCAATGGTTCCTTTTTCTTTTTCGCGAACTATGGACAAGGACATGCTGATAACGGTAGTTATTATTAAAATCATCGATATTAAACCCGGCAACAAAAACTTTGTAGTTTTTAAATCAGGGTTAAACCAAAATATCGGTTTCATATCAACAGGAAGAAATATTTTTTTTCCGTATTTATTTAAAAGATTTTTTTGAAAGTTGAAATTGAATTTCTGAGTTGCAGCTTCAAAATATTTCATTATAATTAAAGCGGTATTTCCATTAACACCATCAACAAGCATTTGAATATTTGCCGATTCCAAATTCGAATAAGCATTAGCCTCAAAATTTTTTGGAATCACAATTACCGCTTGAGTTACTTGATTATCTAAAAGTTCTTTAATTTGATTATCATCATTAATTACTTCAACAATTTTAAAATAATTTGAACTTGTTAAAGCGGAAATTAAATCTTTACTAAGTTCCGATTTATCCTGATCGTAAACCGATAGAGTGATATTATCTACATCAAAATTTATTGCATAGCCAAAAACCATTAACAAAAAAACAGGAAAAAAGAACAAAACAAAGAGCATTCTTTTATCACGTATTAATTGAAATATTTCTTTTCGAGCAATTACTAAAATATGGTTAATCATTTTTTTTGTTTTCCAATAAATGAATAAAAACATCTTCCAAGGTCGGAACGATTTTATTAATTCTTTTGATATTAAAATTATTTAGCTTAAAATAATTTTTTAAACCATCAATACTTATGTTTTTTTCATCAACGCTAAGGTGAATATTATTTCCGAAAATCGAGGTTTCGATTACAAAATCTTCATTTTCCAGTTTGGTCATAGCAGCAATAGAATCTTTACTTTCAATTTCAAAAATCGAATGCTTTAAGTATTCTGATTTTAACTTTCCCGAATTTCCTTCGGCAATTAATTTGCCGGCATCTATTAAAATTATATTGTTACAAAATTCAGCCTCTTCCAAATAATGCGTTGTAACAAAAATTGTTACACCTTCACTTGCAAGAAAATTAATTTGTTCCCAAAAATTCCGGCGTTCAATAGGATCAACACCACTGGTGGGTTCATCTAAAAAAACAATTTCCGGTTTGTGAATTACAGCCGTACCAAGAGCCAATCTTTGTTTAATACCACCCGGCAGGGAACCTGTTAAACTTTTTTCCAGACCTTTCATGTTAGAAATTTCAAGCACCCATTGCTTTTTTTTCTCTAATTCTTTTCCTTCTAATCCGTAAACGCCTCCAAAAAACTCGATATTTTCAATTACGCTTAAATCATCATAAAGGGAAAATTTTTGTGACATGTATCCAATATTTTTTTTAACTAATTCCGGTTCCCTTTTGATTGAATATCCGGCTACTAACGCATCACCTTCTGTAGGATCAATTATTCCGCATAACATTCTAATTGTAGTAGATTTTCCCGCACCGTTCGATCCAAGAAAACCAAATATTTCACCTTTTCTAACATTAAATGAAATATTATTAACGGAAATAAAATTGCCGAATTTTTTTGTTAGATTTCTTACTTCTATTGAATTCATTTATATAATTTCCTTCCAACACTTTTATCCAATCTCTTTTTCGCGAGAAAATAATTTAATTTTGAATTGCGAAAATTTATTTCGGCATTAAAGTAATCTGTTTCCGCATCGATTAATTCTGCGGATGTTGTAAGTTGGTTTATATACTTATTTCTTATTATTCTTAAATTTTCAGCTACTTCTTCTTTTTGTTTTTGGGTTAATTCTAATTTCTCAATTTCAATCTTCAGATTCAGATAGTTTTTATATAATTCTAATGAAAGGTTTTTCTTAAGATATTTTTTAAATTCCTTGGCTGCATCTGTTTTGTATTCAGCTTCTTCCGACTTTGATTTTGTTCCTCCCCAATTAAAAAGATTCCATTTAAGTGTTAAACCGACACTCCAAGTATCATTAAACTTTGTCTCCAACGGTAATATTCGTTGATTCGGGTTACTGTATTCATATTCGCCGAAAGCATAAATTGAAGGATAATATTCCGATTGTGCTATTTTTTTTAATTCTTTTGCCATTTCAATTTTTTGATCTGCACTCTTTAATTCCAATCGATTTTCCAATTCATTTTCCAAAGTTGAATAGTTCTCGATATTTTGTATTCTAATATTTACGGGAGAAATATTAATTTGAGTTTGAATATTCTGACCTAAAGATTTATTTAATTTACTTTTCATCAATTTTAAATTATTACTAACTTCGATTTTTTTTATTCTCAATTCATTAAGTTTGATTTTTATTTTCAATAAATCATTTTCTGTAACCAACCCGGTTTTTAAAAATGCTTCGGTATTTTTAACATGATTTTCAAAAGCTTTTATTCTCTCGGATAATGTTTTTTCAAGATTCAGAATTTTTTCCAGATTAATAAAGGATTCGATAATTAAAAGAGATTGTTTGTTTGCTTCGATTTCGTTTTCAATTATGCTAATACTATTTTCGATTTCCGATAAATTCACTAATGATACCAATTTGAAGCCTGTAAATATCGGCTGAAACAAATTCAAGGAAAATTTATAACTATTATTAAAAGATTCCTGAACTTGTATCGGCGTTGGTGAAATAGGAATTTTTATTTTAAAAGGATCAACAGAGCTTAATCTTGCATAATTAGCATTAAAATCTATTTTCGGAAAAAGTAAACTTTTTGTATTGTTAAATTTTGCTTTGCTTTCCAATACTTTAATTTGTTTTATTTTTAGCAAATGGTTGTTTTTTAATCCAATATATAAACACTCATCCAACGTTAATCTATTTCCTTGTGCAAAAGTTCCAATCAGTAATAGTGAAAGTATAAATGCTAATTTTTTCATTTTTGTTTCCCATTATTTTTTTTCGATGTTATTAAATGGATAAAAACATTTTCCAGCGATAGCGAAGTTTCTCTGATATTCATTACCTTGATATTTTCTTCCCTTAAGGTGTTTATTATTCGTCCCGATTCCGCTTGATAATCATCTGCAATAATATTTATTCTATCACCAAAAATCTGAACATTACTTTTATATTTGTTTTTTAGAAATAAAAAAGCATTATCAATTTTATCCGGAATAATTTCAATTACAATTTTGTTGGTTTTGGCTTTTATATTTTGAGGAGTATCAATATCAATGAATTTACCTTGATGCATTAAAGCAATTCTGGAACATCTTTCAGCCTCGTCTAAATACGGAGTAGTCATAATTACTGTCAATCCGTCCTTCAATAATTCAAATAAGATTTTCCAGAAATCTCTTCTTGAAACCGGATCAACGCCCGTGGTAGGTTCATCTAAAATCAATATTTCGGGTTCGTGAATAAGAGCACAAGCCAATGCTAATTTTTGCTTCATTCCGCCGGATAGTTTTTCAGCCAATCTGCTTCTAAATTTAATTAAACGTGTCATTTTCAGTAGTTTGTCTCGGCGTTTTCTGTATTTTTTGAAATCATGAATCTCAGCAAAAAACCTGATGTTCTCATCAATAGATAAATCGCCATACAAGCTGAATTGTTGTGAAAGATAGCCTATTTTATTTTGAATATTTTTCTTCTGTTTTGGCATTTGCAAATTACCAACGGTAATTTTTCCAACGTTGAAATCAATTAATCCGCACAATGATTTTATTAATGTTGTTTTTCCCGCTCCATCGGGACCAACTATTCCAAACATTTCGCCGGATTTAATATTCAATGAAACATATTTTAAGGCTTCAACTTCGCCAAAGGATTTATATAAATTTTTTATTTCAATCATTTTTTTCATTCACCAAAATTTTAACATCGGCCGGAATGCCAGGTTTTAATTCTTCATTTAAATTTGGTATTTCGATTTTTACTTTAAAGACCAATTTGGTTCTTTCATCTTTAGTTTGAATATTTTTGGGTGTAAATTCTGCTTCGGGTGAAATATAAGTTACCTTTCCTTTGTAAACTTTATTCGGAAAAGAATCCACACTCACTTCGGCAACCCGACCGATTTTCACTTTTCCAATTTCTTTTTCCGACACATAAACGTTTACATCAACTTTTCTGATATTTATAATTTTTAGAAGATTTGAAAACAATCCCGCAAATTCTCCCGTTTCAAAATACATTTTTGAAATTCTGCCTGACAAAGGAGCAATAATGTATGTATCCGATATATTTTTTAATAATAAATCTTTATTGGCTTTTGCATTTTCAAGCGCTGCCTTTGCAAGTTGAATTTCTTGTTCTCTGGCTATTGATTTTATTTTTTTTAGTTGTGCTTTGGCGGATTTTAAATTAGCTTCGGCAAATTGGAATCTTTTTTGGATATCATCAAATTGTTTTTGCGTAATTGCATTTTCTTTTAACAATTCTTTGAATCTGTTTTTATCTTTTTGGGCATTTACAAATTCCGCATTAGCTTTATTAACATTTTCTTCGGCAGATACCAAATCCTCTTTGCGCGCACCTTCAATAAGTAAGTTTAGTTTTGCAGTAGCCATTAAAATTGCTGCATCAGCTTGTCGCATTTTAATTTGTAGGGCCTCGCTATCTAAAATCAGAATAGTATCACCTTTAGTAATTAAATCGCCTTCTTCAAAATTCTTTTTTATAATTTCTCCGGCAAACTTAGAACTTAACACAACTTCTTTCGCTTCAATATTACCGGTTTCTTCTATTGTGCCATTGAAGTTATCATCAGAACAACTTACTAGCGCAATTAAAAACAATATTATTAGATACTTCATTTTATTTTCCCTTTGTTTAATTTTTCTTTCTTTAATTTTTTAAAGTACTTTCTACCTTTTTCGGTAAACAATCCTTGAAACAAAACTTCCAATGTAATTTCAATCAATTTACCAGGAGAGGTTTTAACCTTGCTACTAAATGTGGGATTAATTACGGAAGTAATTGCAGATATGTATATTTTTGATAAAATCACAACATCTCTATCAATTATATATCCCTCTTTTATACCTTCAGTTAAAAGTATTTTAATATTTTTGTTCAATATTCTCATTCGTATTTTATCGATTTTATTCCACCATTCATCACCCATTGCTGCAAGTTCACTTACAAGTTTATCAGCAAACTGCAAAGAATTAATTAATACTTCGCTTATCAAGTAACACTTCTCAACAAAATTTTTATTGCTATTAATAATTTCGGCAATCTGATTTTTGATAAAATTAATTCGCGGAAACATAATTGCGTCAAGCAAATCATGTTTTGTTGGAAAGTGTTTATAGATTGTTTTTTTGCTGATTTTTAATTCGGAAGCAATTTTATCCATTGTAAATTTCAAATTACCCCTTGAAAACACATGGGCAGAAATCCTCTCTAATAAAACATCTTTGTTATTCATATCACTCGGAAACTAATTTTATAATTTTAGTTTCCAATATAATTAACGGAAACTATATTGTCAAGAATAGTTTCCTGTTTAAATATTTGCAATTATAATTTTTTTTTAATAAGCTATCATTACTATTCTACTAAAAATGCAAAATGATATGATACGACACACATTAATATTTATTATTTTATTCTTGGCTGTTTCATGTACAAATAAAAACGAAACGGTTATAATTGAAACGGAACTTGGGAATATTAAAGTTGAATTATATTCGGACAAAGCACCACAAACTACATCTAACTTTTTAAAATATGTTGATTCGGAATATTATAAAAACTCCGAATTTTATAGAACAGTAACTAATTTTAATCAACCGAACAATTTGATAAAAATTGAAGTAATTCAAGGTGGTGTTTTAAAAGATGAAAATATTTTTGCACCTGTTAAACACGAATCAACAAAAGAAACCGGAATTAAACATTTGAAAGGCGTAATTTCCATGGCAAGATCAAAACCCGGAACTGCAACTGATGATTTTTTTATTTGCCTAAAAGATGAACCGGAACTTGATTTCGGCGGAAAAAGAAATCCCGACGGACAAGGTTTTGCTGCTTTCGGAAAAGTAATTTCCGGATTTGAAATTGTACAAAAAATTCATCAAAGTTATGCCGAAGGACAATTTCTGAATCCGATGATAAAAATTTTCAACATTAAACGAATTAAACAAAAATAGTATTCATGAGAAAAATCAAACTAAATATTATTTTATTAATTCCACTTGTTATTTTAACTTTAAGCTGCAAATCGGCTATTTACCAAATAGCTTACCCCACATTGCTAGACGGTAAATATGATAGTGCATTTCCGTACAACAGTTCTTCGGAACAATTAAAAGAAATCACAGAAACAACTAAACGATTAAACTGTATTGCATATTACAAAACATATTTTTATCCGCGACACGCAAAGGTTACGTTAGATAATTTACGAAAAAACTCTTTGGAATATAAAGCAACCGATGAGGGAGGATATAATGAAACCACCTCGGGCACTGCAACAATTATTTCGGAACATATTGGTTCTGTTGCTTTGTTGACTTGCGCACATGTAGTTGCATTTAAAGATACCGTAATTACATATTATAAAGATAAAAGGGGTTATGTAACTGAATTTATTGAAAATCTTTCAATAAAAATTTTACAAAAAAATTACATTCCCGATTTCCCTCGTAACGGTGAAGTTTATATAATTGCGCTTGACGCAAAAAAGGATTTGGCCTTACTAGGAAGACATTATGGAGACAAATTTATAAATCAATTTGATGTTTTTCACTATCCCACAGGCTCGGCCAAGGAATTAGATTGGGGTAGTTTTGTTTATGTAGTTGGTTATCCAATGGGTTTTAAAATGGTATCGCGTGGAATTGTAAGCAGTCCGAATAAAAAAAGAAACGGATCAT
>CAZCBD010000089.1:0-10645 GCA_964496755.1 uncultured Melioribacteraceae bacterium | reverse complement strand
TTGTTTGTTGTTTTAGGTATTTGTTTCTCTTGGGGTATTTTTATTAAATCGTCATTTCCTTTCTGTTTATTAGTATCATTTATCTTACGCATTTCTGATTCTTTAATTCTAATAATTTCCGCATTGTCATTTTTTATTTTCAGAATAAATTCTTTGTTTTCATTCTCAAATTTTTCTGTTATGAACAGAGTTTCATATGATATAGTCGAATTTAATACTTCGCCAACTAATCGTTTCCCTTCAATTATTGTTCTCTTTTCAGATTGCCGGTTTTTTTTTAACTGAAGAGCTTTATATTTTTTTATTTGATTTTTTGTAATCATTAATTAAAATTAATAATTTTTTCCTTGAAACAAAAAATAAAAGATTCTATATTTGTTATCTAAATTTAAAAGCTGGTGTAGCTCAGTTGGTAGAGCAGCTGATTTGTAATCAGCCGGTCGGCGGTTCAAGTCCGTTCACCAGCTCAACTAAAAAAGGTCTTTTGAAAAAAAGACCTTTTTTAGTTTAAAAGAATATTCTATTTCTTTAATTGTAAATTGTCTTTGAATTATAATTTGCAATCAGTCCCAACTATCGGAGACCGATTGCAGATAATTCCATTATTAAATTAAACATTATAATAAAGTGAAAACTCGTGGGGATGTGGGCGTGCCGCAACGGCTTTTACTTCGTTTTCCATTTTGTAATTAATCCATGCACGAATAACATCTTCAGTAAAAACATCGCCTTTAAGTAAATATTCGTGATCTTCGGCAAGAGCATTCAAAGCTTCTTCCAATGAAGCCGGAGTGGAAGGCACATTTTTTAATTCTTCGGGTGGCATATCATAAATATCTTTATCCAACGGTTCACCCGGATCAATTCTATTCAATATTCCATCCAATCCTGCCATTAAAACCGCGGCATAAGCCAGATATGGATTTGCTGAAGGATCCGGACATCTAAATTCAACACGTTTAGCTTTCGGATTATTTGAAAAAGGTATTCTAATAGAAGCACTTCTGTTGCTTTGTGAATAGGCTAAACGAACGGGTGCTTCAAATCCGGGTACTAATCTTCGATATGAATTAGTTGTGGGATTTGTAAAAGCTAAAATAGATGAAGCATGTTTAATTAAACCGCCAATAAAATATAACGCTTCGTCGGTTAATCCGGCGTATCCGCCACCGGCAAAAATCGGTTTGTTTTTTTTCCATAAACTAACATTAAGATGCATTCCGCTACCATTATCATCAGCAATTGGCTTAGGCATATAAGTAACGGTTTTATTATTCATACGGGCAGTATTTTTTACAAAATATTTAAACATTAATAATTCATCTGCCGATTTCAACATTGAATTAAAACGTAAATCAATTTCACATTGCCCGCCACTAGCTACTTCATGATGAGATGCCTCTACTTTAATACCTGCATCCATTAGTTTTAAACACATCTCGTTTCTTAAATCAATTAAAGAATCGTTAGGAGCAACCGGAAAATAACCTTGCTTGGGACGCGGTTTGTAACCTAAATTCGGATTTTCTTCTTTTCCTGTGTTCCAATGCCCTTCACTTGAATCAACTTTATAGAAACTAGCATTAGGACCTGATTCGTAACGCACATCATCGAATACAAAAAATTCTGCTTCCGGTCCCCAATAAGCCGTATCGGCAATACCGGTAGATTCTAAAAACGCTTGCGCTTTTTGGATTATATTTCTAGGACATCTTTGATACTTCTCTTTTGTGTGCGGTTCATAAACATCACAAATTAAACTTATTGTCGGCTCTTTTATAAAAGGATCGATAAAATAAGTAGTGGGATCCGGAATAATAAGCATGTCACTATCATTAATTGATTTCCATCCTCGCATCGAAGATCCATCAAAACCATAACCGTTTTTAAATGAATCTATGGTTAATTCTGAAATGGGATAGGAAGTATGTTGCCATTGACCGGGAAAATCCATGAATTTAAAATCAACAAATTTAATGTTATTTTTTTTGACAAAGTCCAGAACTTCTTGTTCCGGCGAGATTTTTTTTGCCATTTTCTCCCCTTGAATTTTATATTTCTATTTTAGTTGTTTCTTTAATAGTAGAAAGTACAAATCTCGTATTAGTTCTCGTTACTCCGGGCCAAGTTTGAATGGTATTTAACAATTCTTCTAAAGAAACAGTATCTTTTGCCACAACCTTAAGCATATAGGAGCCTTTTCCCAAGATTGTATGGCATTCGATAATTTCCGGTGTTTGTGAAACTTTTTCAGTCATAATTTCAATATTATCTCTGTTATCCATTACAACTGTAATAAAAGCCATCATATCATAACCGAAGAATTTTCTGTTCAATTTTGTGTAATAACCTTCAATAACTCCCTTATTTTCAAGCTTTCTTAATCGCTCGCTAAGCGAGGGCAAAGATAATCCTATTGCTTCTGCAAGCTCACTCCTTTTGGTTCTACCTCTAACTTGGAGTATGTTTAAAAGCTTTAAATCCAATTCGTCAAGCATTTATTTACCTCATTTATTTAGGAATTAAATATTTTTAGACTCAAAATATAAGGTTAGGCTATAAAAAAAACAATAGAAAAATAAATATTTCGTGTTTGGGAATGATTTTTTAATGTGCTACCTAAAAATGCGGTAGCACATTATTTGGAAATGATAATTTTTTAAACAGAATTAGGCCCTTGAAAGTACCGAAGTTACTTTTTTTGCGGCATCTTCCAACGAAGTAGCTACTTCAAAGTTTAATCCGGATTTTTCAAGCATTTCACCTGCTTCTTTGGCGTTTGTACCTTCTAATCTAATTACAATTGGCACTGTAACATTAATTTCTTTTACTGCATCAATAACACCTTGTGCAACACGATCGCAGCGCACAATACCACCAAAAATATTAATTAATAACGCTTCAACGTTCGGATCGGATAAAATAATTTTAAATCCATTTGCAACCGTAGTTTTATTTGCTCCGCCACCAACATCCAAAAAGTTTGCCGGTTCGCCGCCTGCAAGTTTAATTATATCCATTGTTGCCATTGCTAATCCGGCTCCGTTTACCATACAACCTACGTTGCCGTCTAATTTAATGTAATTTAAATTAAATTTTGAAGCTTCAATTTCAGATTCATCTTCTTCGGTTAAATCTCTGTAGGCTAAAATTTCAGGATGCCTGTAAAGGGCATTATCATCGAAATTCATTTTCGAATCTATTGCAATTACTTCACCTTCTGCCGTAACAACCAGCGGGTTTATTTCCACCAACGAAGCATCCGTAGCCACATAGGCTTTATAAAGTGCTAATAAAAACTTCACTGCACTTTTATGTTGCTTGCCTTCCAACCCCAAAGCAAAAGCTAACTTTCTGGCTTGGTATGCTTGCAACCCGATAGCCGGATCAATAGTTTCTTTTATTATTTTGTCCGGCATTTCAGCAGCTATTTTTTCAATTTCAACACCACCTTCGGTGGAAACCATTACTACATTCTTACTCTGAGCCCTATCTAAGGTAATTCCAACATACAATTCTTTTTGAATATTAACCCCTTCAACTATTAAAACTTTTTCAACTTTTTTACCTTCGGGGCCGGTTTGATGAGTAACTAAATTCATACCTAATATTTGTTTAACTGTTTTTCTAAGTTCAGGAATACTTTTGGCTATTTTAACTCCTCCGCCTTTTCCCCTTCCGCCTGCATGAATTTGTGCTTTTACAACTTTTACTTTTCCGGGAATTTGCTTTGCTATTTCAACTGCTTCTTCAATTGAATATGCAACTTCACCCTGAGGTACCGGCACATTAAATTTACTTAAAATCTCTTTTGCTTGATATTCATGAATATTCATACTTTGCCTTTCCGAGTATTATATTGAATTTATTATTTTTTGAACTTAATTTTTTTATTTCAAATATGCAATTTTCGAAAATTGAAAAATAATCTTTAATTAAAATTAATTCTTCTTTTCAAAAATTGTTTCATCCATATTTTTATTCACTTTATAATTACTGTATGTAACTATTACGGTACCCGTAATCTCAGAAGGAACTCTCCAGTTTCTTCTTCTATCTTCCGTATTCAATTCGTTTGTCGAGCTTATAATCAATTTTATTTTTTTCGGTAAATTAAAATCATCAATTTTATTGTAATCAACAACTATTTGATAATTAACTCCGACGCGGGTTTCATTAACAATTTGCATAATTGTAAAATTCTCTGAATTAACCCAGATTTTACTTGTTTTAATTCTTACCGAATCACTTTCTGATTTGCCCACAAGCACTTTGCATGTTTTCCCGTTCAAGGTATCATCTTTCAATTGTTCAAATTTAAATTCGTTTGGAAACAATTTATCCGGCGTAAAAACAAATGCTTGTTTTGGTAACATTGCAAAACCTTTGGCATCGAATTTAAATTTGTTAGGAGCTTTAAAATAAATTTTACCTTTTTTGGAAGGTATTTTTAAAAAATTCAGATTAACTTTTAATTCAACATCAACTTCATAAGTTTTTATATCATTAAGATTCGCTTTTACTTTATTTAGAATTTGGTCTGTGTTTTTTGATTGCGCAAGTAGATTTGTATTCAAAATAAATACACTTATAAAACATAAAGTAATTTTAAGTTTAAACATTTTTTATCCTTAGCTTAAAATATCTTTCCGATTGAAAAAATAATTTGTAATGAAATATATTACAGCAATATGGAGAATTAGAATTCCCACTGATTTTATTAACGTAAAATAATTAATTGTTTCTGCAAAAAAATATCTCCAATCTCCAAAATAAGTTGTAAACAAATAAGGTTTAATTAACTCTATAACTTCCAATCTTAACGAAGAAATCACAAAAAATATTATTATAATTGCCATGGTTGAAACAATGGGTCCAATCGCATTCTCAACAAAAGCAGAAAACATAAAAGAAATGGAAAACACAGTTAGCATACTAACCGAGGCTAAAATATAAGCGCCAAAAAATCTCCACAATAAATCTTCCGAAGAAATAATCAAAAACGGATTGCCTACAACTAACAAATCACCGGTACCGAAAAGCAACACACTTAAACCGATACTCACAAAAGATAGAAATCCCAATAATAGTTCAACGTAAATAAATCCGGCAATAAATTTGGAAAGAATAATCTTTGAGCGACTTACGGGTCGGGTTAATAACATACGGTACGTTCCGCCGGTGGCTTCCGATGCAAGTAAATCGCCACCAACCAAGGCAATTAAAAAAGGTATATGAACAAAAAGAGAATTTAAAACAAAATAGCCAATCAAATAACCGTTAAACAAATCGCCTGAAATAATAAATGAATCCGATAATTTTTCAGTAATATTTTTGGCTAAAATATTTCCTTGAATGTGATAAAAAAATTGTATTAAAAAAGTAACGAAAGCAACTGCTGCAAACCCAATATAAGTACGCCATTTTCTAAATATCTTTATCAATTCAATTTGTATTAAATTAATCATTGCTCACCTCCACCTGTAATTTTTAGAAAATACTCTTCCAAAGATTTACGATGAACAATTGCATTTACATCAAAATTATTTTCAACAAAGAATTTATTTAACCTTGAAACATTTTCTTTTTCAATTGAAAAAATCAGTTTATTTTTTTCAACTCTTTTAAATTTTAAGCTCCATTCCGATTCTTTTATCATAGTTACCGCTTTCGAATAATTGCTTACATCAAAAGAAACTAAAAGTTCGTCTTCTTTTAAAAGGGTTTCCACAAAACCCTCGACCTGTGTTTTCCCTTTATTAATAATAATCATTCTATTACAAACCAGTTCGATTTCTTTTAAAATATGTGAAGAAAGTAAAACCGTTTTATTTTTTTCTTTGCTCAAAAATCCAATTAGTTCTCTAATTTCTTTAATCCCTTGCGGATCTAATCCGGTTGTAGGCTCATCCAAGATAATCAATTCAGGGTCATGCAATAATGCTTGTGCAATTCCCAATCTTTGTTTCATTCCATGAGAAAAAGTTTTTACCTTGCTATTCGCTCTTTTTTCCAACCCGACTAATTCTAAAACAGACATAATATTTTTTTTCGAAACATCAGCACCGGAAATTTTGCCAAGTATTTCAAGATTTTTATATGCATTTAAATAAAGATAAAAATCGGGTTTTTCTACAATTGCTCCAATTTTTTTAAGCACTTCCAATCTATTTTCCTTTAATGATTTACCAAACAAGAAAATGTGACCGGAAGTCGGTTTAATTAAAGAAAGAAGCATTCGTATCGTTGTACTTTTTCCTGCACCGTTTGGCCCCAAGAAACCGAAAACATCACCTTTGTAAACGGTTAAATCCAAACTATCAACCGCAACAAGATTTTTATATTTTTTTGTTAAATTTTTTAATCTGATAATTTCAGTCAAGAATTTTTTCCTTTCAATTTGATATTAAATTAAAAATTTCATTGTGCAACATTTTCCTAAATTTAACAATTTTTTTATTAGTTCGAGAAGGATAAATTCTATTTGAAAGCAAAATTACACATAATTCATTTTTAGGATCAGCCCAAATTGATGTACCCGTAAATCCGGTATGCCCAAATGAATATTGCGAAAATAACTTCCCCGCCGATGAATTTTTGAATTTATTCGTATCCCAACCATATGCACGAGAGCTGAATTTATTTTTCGATTTTCTCCACTTTAAAATGGTCTCAGCTTTAATCAATTGTATTTTGCCCACTTTCCCGTTATTTAAAATCATTTGCATAAAAGTTGCAAGATCAATTGAATTGGAAAATAATCCGGCATTTCCTGAAACACCGTCAAGCATTGCCGCTGTTTCGTCATGTACCGTACCTTGTAATACACGGTTTCGCCAATACCCGTCGTTTTCTGTAGGTGCAATTCTTTGTTTAATTTTTGCGGATGGGTTAAAAAATGTTGATGTTAATTTTAATGGCTTTGAGAAATAATTTTTAAAATATTGATCAAGCGTAGTATTTGAAATTTTTTCCAAAACTTGTTGAAGAACAACCATTCCCAAATCCGAATACAAATATTTTTCGCCCGGTGAAAATTTTAATTTTAAATTGTAAATTTTATTCAACACATCTTTTTTGGATCTGCAAATTTTGTAAAAAGGGAAAAATGCAGGTAAACCTGAATTGTGCAAAAGTAAATTCTCAATTCTCACTGAATCCTTTCCGTGAACAGCAAATTCGGGCAAATAATCGGAAACAAAATCTTCAAGCCTAAATTTTCCCAGATCAAACAAATGCATTGCAACCGACGTAGTCACAATTACTTTTGTTAGTGAAGCTAAATCATAAATTGTGTTTAATTTTACTTTTGGAGATTTGGGATCGTAAGTAAAATTGCCATACGCTCTATTTAGAATTGTTCTATTTCTGTGCAAAATATATAGTGTTGCTCCGGGAAAGATATGATTTGCAATTCCCTTTTTCATTAACAAATCAATTTTTTTTAAATTGTAATTCGAGTCGGCTATTTCCTTTGAATAAACATTTTTTTTAATTCTTTCTAAACCAAACCCAAATTTAAAACCATTACCCGGAATTGATACGGGCAATTTTCCCGTAATAGATGCAAACCCTAGAATAGCATTTACCGCAGCACTTTGTGAAACTTTAGTTTCACCATATGCACATAAATATGTTTCTATTTCAGGCAGTTCATTTATTAGATATGGTGTTCCGAAACTTATTACTATTGTTGGTTTATTTAATCTTAAAATTTTTCCTATTAATATTGAAAGTTTTTCCAAATGCTCGATTTTTTTATTTAACGAAAATGCGTAGATATAAATCGGAAGAATAATTAAATCTGCATCTTTTATTTTTTTTATAAAACCATTAATATTTTTTAGTTTTTCTTTCGCATCTATTTCAAAGGATACTAAATCTGCAAACTCATTTTTAATCTTTTTAGTAAATAAGGGTTCGGATTTAAATTTGTTATCGGCAATACTAACACATGCAACCTTACTATAATACTTTGAATTAATCGGGATTAATTTTTGAGAATCTTTAATTAAAGTAATGGATTTTTGGGCAATATATTCGGCATATCTACGATGTTTTTTAAAATTCGGCTTAACTGCTTTTTTGTTTGAACTTGAATATTTTAACATAAAACATTTTAAGCTCAATATTCTTTTTAACGATTCATTAATTCTATTTTCAGAAATTTGTTTATTTCTAACTGCATTTAGGATACCGGTGTAAGCCTGCCATTCGTCACTCGGAAATAATATCATATCGTTTCCGGCTTGAATAGCTTTTACAGCTGCTTCGGCTTGCGAAAATTTATTTGTAATTGCACTCATATTCATAGCATCGGTTAAAACAACACCCTTAAAGCCTAGTCTTTCTCTTAATATTTCCGATATAATTTTTTTTGAAAAAGTTGCAGGTAAATTTTCATCCGATTCAAAAGCAGGTATTGATAAATGTCCGGGCATAACACATTTAACACCGTTTTTAATTGCAAATTTAAACGGAATTATTTCGTTTTCCCATAAATCTTTTTTTTCTCTTTTGATGACGGGCAAATTCGAATGCGAATCTATATTTGTTGCACCGTGACCGGGAAAATGTTTTACCGTTGCCGCCACTCCGTTTTCTTGTAAACCGGAAATAAATGAAACCGATAGATTGGTTACCATTTCAGGCATTTCGGAAAAAGAACGAATGTCGATAATGGGATTTCTGTAGTCTAAATTTATATCTAACAACGGTGCCAAATTTAAATTAATGCCAATATACTTTGCTTCTTCGGCTATTTGCTTGCCAATATTATATGCTACCAAAGGATCATTAATAGCAGCAACCCCCATATTGTAGGGATATTCGGTTGCACCAATTGTTCGCATTCCGGCACCCCGTTCATAATCGGCTGCAAAGATTAATGGTATTTCCGAAACTGATTTTAGCGTATCAATTAATTTTTTTTGTATTTCAAGATCACCTTTTAAAAATAGGAATCCTCCTACTTTCAATTTGGTTGCCAAATATATGATTCTATTAAAATGAAATGTATCTTTTCTATCAACAATCGGAACAAATGGAATTATCAATTGTGCACATTTTTCTTCTAACGACATTGAGTTAAGTGTTGCTTTAATCCACAGCGAATCATTTTTGCTTAATTCAAAAAGATTCATATTCTTACTTTTGTGAGAATTTAAAATACTATTAAAAGGAATAACCAGTATCAGAAAAAAAACAATAAAAAATATTTTCGGTTTTAATTTTTTCAATTATTTTTTTTCCCGAAATCTTTTTCTATTTTAATTTTCGTCGCGATAATAAAAGCAGGTATGGTTGAAATAATCACCCAAACAAAAAACATTTTATATCCAACCAATTCCTGAATAAAACCCGAAATCATACCGGGCAACATCATACCAAGTGCCATAAAACCTGTTGCCAAGGCGTAATGAGAAGTTTTAAACTTTCCATCGCTTATCAAAATTAAGTACAGCATAAAAGCGGTGAAACCGAATCCATATCCGAATTGTTCAATTGCTATTAGAGCGGTAACAAGTACTTTGGAAGCAGGCAGGACAAAAGATAAATACACATAAACAATATCAGGCAAATTTATAGCAACAAGCATTGGCCACAACCAAAATTTCAGCCCGTTTTTTGAAACTAAAATTCCACCGAGAATACCTCCGAATGAGAGAGCAATTATACCAACGGTTCCATAAATAAATCCAACCGTTTCCGTACTTAGATTTAACCCACCGGCAGTAGCCTTATCTAATAAAAACGGACCGGAAAGTTTTGCTAATTGAGCTTCGCCGAATCGGTAAAAAAGAATAAATAAAATGGATAAAAGAATTTTATCTTTTTTAAAAAAACTCTTAAAGGATTCTAAAAAGTTGATCCAAATATACTTTGGATTTTTATTTTTTTTTGCAGAATCGGTTGCCGGCTCTGGCAAAATAAATTTATGATATAAAAATAGAAAAACAAAAACTACTGCTAAGGTGCCAAAAGAAATTATCCAAGCCGTTTTAACAGAATCAAAAATATTTATTAATGCACCTGCCAAAATAACCAACAACCCCTGCCCGCTGAGCATTGCCAAACGATAAAAGGTGCTTCTAATTCCAACAAAAAACGATTGCTCGTTTTCCGAAAGTGCTAACATATAAAATCCATCGGCAGCAACATCATGCGTAGCCGATGCAAATGCAATTAACCAAAATCCGGCTAAAGTATATTTTACAAAACCATCTGTCGGCAAAGTTAAAGCAACAACCGCAAAACCAAAGCCGAGTGCTAATTGAGTGAGTATAATCCAAATTCTTTTTGTTGAAATTGCATCAACCAACGGAGCCCAAAATGGTTTTATTACCCAGGGTAAATAAAGCCAACTTGTATAAAAAGCAATTTCGGAATTCGATAGATTTAAATTTTTGTACATTATCACCGAAACTGAAATCACTACAATATAAGGTAACCCTTCGGCAAAATATAAACTTGGAACCCAACTCCAATTATTTTTTTTCATTGTTAGCCTTTAACTTTTGTGCATATAATATTGAGCCGATTTCAGGGGGATATTTCGGACTCACAATTTTTATTTCCGGAAATCTTTTCAAGATCTTTTCCCTAATAATTTTTGAATAAATATTACTATTGGAAATTAAACCGC
>CAZCBD010000088.1:0-10703 GCA_964496755.1 uncultured Melioribacteraceae bacterium | reverse complement strand
TTACTTGCATTAAACAAAAGTATTTTAAAATAAAAAGCAGAAAAGAAAATATGTGGATAACATGTGGATAATCTTTACTTGTGAAACAAATTGTTTACCCAATATACTGCTTGTTAACACAACACAAATGTTAATAAATGTGTGTTTTTAATATTGTGTTGTGCTAACTTATTGTAATAAAAGAAGTTAGACTACAACAATTAATGTTGATAACTTGTTGATAATTTTTGTTCTATTTAGTAAAAATATCGTTTTTTAAGTAAAATCAACTCTTTTATTAAAAATTAAAATGTGGATAACTCTGGAAAATATCAGCATCTTTTGATTTTAAATTGTCAGCATAAAACAGAGAAAAAAGGGGAATTTTAATAAGACAAAAAGGTTTATTATTTAATTGTTCGGAAAAGGAAAATTTTATTTTATTGTAATAGAACAACTTATAAAAAACTTTAAAATTTAATTTGCACAATATATAAGAAGTTGATATTATTCATTAGAAACAGGATGCAAAATTTGTGTTGATAACTTGTTGATAACTTAATTTTGTGAAACGTTTCACATTTTGTTTCTTTATGTATTTTTGAAGGCGAAAAACATTATTTGATTTTTCAAAATTGATGATTTTTGTAAGTTGTTATAATTAAACAACTTAGCTAAGATAAAACCTACTAATTGATGGAAAACCATCAAAAGGTTTATAAATTAATCATATGATTTATTAAATAATTTTTTCACGTACTAATTAATTAAAATTGTGGATAACTATAGAATGAATGTAAAATTGGCTACCGATGTGATTAAGCAAAACCCGAAACAAGTATGGTCAGAGTGTTTGGAAATTATTAAAAAAAATGTACCCTTTTTAACCTATAATACTTGGTTTGTACCCATTAAACCCGTTGAATTGAACGGAGATACTCTTAAGATTCAAGTTCCAAACAATTTTTTTGTAGAATGGATTGATGAGCACTACAATACATTAATTAATAAAACAATTAACCATGTATTGGGTAAAAATGCCAAACTTGCTTATATAATTGTTGAAGAAGAAAATTATTTTGAAAATGAACCTTTAATTCCCACGAATAGTAAACCGGTTCAAGTTAAACAAGAACTGCCGAAAAAGGAATTTGAATCTTATTTAAATTCGAAATATAGATTTGAAAATTTCATTAAAGGTGAAAACAATCAATTGGCTCGTGCTGCTGCTTATGCCATTAGCGAAAATCCGGGTGCTACTTCTTTTAATCCCCTTTTTATTTATGGTGGTGTTGGACTAGGCAAAACTCACCTTATTCAAGCAATTGGAAATAGAATTTTGGAAAACGACGAATCGAAACGTGTAATTTATCTCTCATCCGATATTTTTACTGTTGAGTTTGTTGAAGCTATCCAAAATAATACGGTAAATGATTTTTCCAACTTTTATAAAAGTATGGATGTTTTAATTATTGATGATATTCAATTTCTAATTGGTAAAGAAAAAACACAGGATTTATTTTTTCATATTTTTAACGCTTTGCATCAAAGTGGAAAACAAATTATTTTAAGTTCCGATAAACCGCCAAAAGATTTGGCCGGATTAAAAGAAAGATTGGTTTCTCGTTTTCAGTGGGGGTTAACTACCGATATTCAACCGCCTGATTTTGAAACCAGAATTGCCATTTTGAAAAACAAAAGCGAAACTTACGGAATAGAAATTTCGAACGTTATTCTTGAATATATTGCAACAAACATTACTTCTAATATTAGAGAGCTTGAAGGTTGTTTAATTAAATTGCTTGCTAATGCATCTTTAGGCTCTTCCGAAATTAATCTTGAACTTGCAAAAAAAACCGTAAAAGAAATTTCAACCAGTCGGCAAGTTAATATTTCTATTGAAAGTATTACAAAATTCGTTTGCGAATATTACAATGTTGATGAAAACAAAGTGCGCGAAAAAAATAGAAAAAAAGAAGTGGTTTTAGCCAGGCAGGTTGCAATGTTTCTTTCTAAAAAATTAACAAAATCTTCTTTAAAAACCATTGGATTGCATTTTGGCGGTCGTGATCATTCAACAGTAATTCATGCTTACAACAGCATTGACAAAATGATTGATGTGGATGAATCATTAAAAGATAGTATTAATAGTATTAGAAATAAAATTGAATTAAGTGTTGGATAATTTTAAAAATAATTGGGAATGATTTGAAATAATTTCAAATAAGATTCAGTTTTTTGCCTATAAGCCAACGAAGAGCAATGTTTCGATTTGTAAAAACTTTCAAATTAACATTTCTGTTTTTTGCAACGGTTTCGGAATAATAATTAATATCCTCAAATTTTCCCAATGCTGCAATTTTATAATTTCCGGCAAATCGTTTTGCAATTTCCAATCCAATGTAATATCGATCCAATTGATCGGGGAAACTGTTTTTTACTTTTGTTAAATCAAGATAAATAGAAAAAATTTGATTGTGTTCGCAATCCTGTTTAATTTGATCAAATGAGCTTACAAAATCATCGTAATTGTATTCACCAAAAAAATCGTATTGCAAATAATTTTCATTTAATTTCATTACCGATTTCATATTAAAATCCAAATAATATTGAGTATCCAAAATATTTAATGGATTATCATTATCGTAAATAAATTCAAGTATTAAAATGCCCACTTTCGTGGGCATTATTACAAAAAATATATTTTTTAAAATTTATCTTCTTTCGTAGGGTGGTATTTTAGGTCTAACCGGAGGATTGGTTTTTAATAGTTTTAAGATCTCGGAAATAGCAGCTTCTAATTGAGGATCTTTTCCGTTAGCCATTTGTGTTGGATCATCGTTAACTTCGATATCCGGGTCAACACCGTGTCCTTCTTTAAACCAACCGCCATTCGGGTCGAACATCCTAAAAGTAGGAACGGTAATCATACCGCCGTCAATTAATTGTGGGGCACCGGAAATACCTATCAATCCTCCCCAAGTTCTTGTCCCAACCAAAGGTCCGATTTTAGCTTGTTTAAAGTAATGAGGGAAAGCATCTCCGCCGGAACCACTCCATCCGTTTATTAACATAACTTTAGGTCCGAAATTAGCAGCACCCGGATGTTGCCAAGTTTTTCCGTCCCGAACAGCCCAAAAAGCAACAGGTTTTCTATTCAGCAATTCAATAAATCGATCGGGAATTTGTCCGCCGCTATTAAATCGTTCATCAATAATTAAACCGTCTTTTTGAAATTGGGCATAGAATTGCCTAATTAATTCGTTTTGGCCGTCAATGCCGGTACTTCTAACATAAATATATCCAATTCTACCATTAGTAGCTTCTTCTACTCTTTTTCTTTTTTGTTCAATCCAATTTAAATGGCGTAATCGGGTTTCGCTTCTAAGGGTTTTAACAATTACCTTTTTGGAGTTTTCGAAAGTTGGTTTGTCATTAATTGTTAATTCAATGGTTTTGCCGGCCAATCCCTGAAATGCATAGTAAGGATCTTTATCAGTAGAAAGTTTTACACCGTTTACAGCTAAAATATAATCGCCTTCTTTTACATTTATTCCGGGAGTATTCAAAGGTGAAACAACCTCAGAATCCCAACTTGCACCCTTAATTATCTTTTTAATTCGGTATAAATCGTTTTTAACCGACCAATCAATTCCTAAATAACCTACATTAACTCTTTTGGCTCTTTCAACATCTCCGCCGCCTTTGTAAGTATGCGAAGCACTTAGTTCCCCGATTAGTTCTCCAATCAAGAAATTTACATCTTCACGAGAAACGGCATATTTCAATAAATCCGAATATTGTTTATAAACGTGTTTCCAATTTACACCGTGCATGTTTTTATCATAAAACATATCTCTTTCCAAACGCCAAGCTTCATGCAAAATTTGTTTCCATTCGGCCTTTGGATTTATAGTCATTTGCACATTATGCGTATTAATAATTTTTGTCATTTTTTGCATGGGTGCGATTTTAACAAATGCAACTTTAGTTCGATTAGCAACAAGCAAATTTTTCTGATTAGCCACTAATTTATATCCGGTTGCAGATTTAATGATCGTTTGTTCTTTTCGAGTTTTCAGATCAAAATATTTAATAGGAGAATCTTTTGAAGTTGAACCGCTGTTCGGATAACGGTGGAAAATAATTTTTCCCGAAACAGCAGAAATATTTCCGATATTTCCGGCTTTTACAGGTAATTCCACTATTCTGGATTCAAATCCGGCAATATCTATTTTTAATCTTTTAAATTTTTCATCGGATTTTTTATTCTTCTTAGAATCTTTCTTTTTGCTTTTATCTTTTTTAGATTTTTCAGATTTTATTTTAACCTCATCGTTTTGAGGAAATAAAGGGCTTTTTACATCATTTCTCAAAGTAGCAAGAGCAAGTTTAGTTGTGTTAGGATAAATCCATGTGCCTTCCAAGTCGCTATAAAGGGGACGGAAATTATTGTTTATTGTAAAGTATAAGTACTTTCCATCCGGATCGAATGCAGGGTTGCTAGTAGAATAAAATCCGCTTGTAACTTGGTATCTCTTTTTGTCGATTGTATTGTAAAGAAAGATAGCAGTATTAGCGTCATCGGATGAACGACTGTACGTTATCCATTCACTATTTTTAGACCAATTGATATTAAAGCCGGCCAAACCTCCGTGCATTTTATAAAGTGCCTGATCAATTTTTGTTAATTGTTTAGTTTTAATTTCAAAAAGCAAAATTGTCATTGTTTGGTCAATAAATGCAATTTTTTCTGAATTTGGTGACCAAAAAATTTGATATCGGTAGCCATCTTTAAAATTAGTTAAAGTTTCTTCTTTTTCGGTTTTATTATTAAAGAGCACAAGCTGATATTCGCCGGATTTATCACTCCAATATGCAATATATTTTCCATTTGGCGACCAAGCCGGATATCTTTGTGCCGAGCCGGAGCAAAGAGAAATGTTTTTTGTAACACCCTTTTCTGCCGGTACCGAAAATATTTCACCACGTGCCTCTACAGTAATTCGTTTGGCATCTGGAGAAGGATTTGCGTAAGTTATTTGTCTTTCCACATTTTGCAATTTTGGTTTTAATGTGATAAAATCATCAACTATTTTTACATTTACTGCGGAATATTTTTCGGTTTTTAAATCCAAAAGGAATAATTTTCCGGCGTTTTCGAACACAATTTCTTTTGGCCCGATTGAAGGGAAATGTGTATCGTAATTTTTAAAATATGTAATTTGAGTGTTTTTCTTGGTTTTTAAATCATAGCACCAAATATTAAAACGTTCGTTTGCTCCTTGATCTGATAAATAATAAATTTTATTTCCGTGCCACATCGGTAATTCATTATTAGCGTCATTATTAGTGATGTTTTCAGATTTATAGTTATTTAAATTAAATAACCAAATATTAGTTGCGGTGCCACCGCGATATCTTTTCCAAGTTCTGAAAAGTCTGGTTCTTTTGGTGTAAGCCAAATATTTTCCGTTCTTTGAAACAGAACCGAACTCACCGTATGGAACAGGTAATTTTTCAGGTAATCCTCCATTAGCGGAAACTTTGTATAATTGGCTGAACCTTTGGCGTCCACTATACATTCCCGAGGCAAACAAAAGATTATTACCGTTCGGATACCAATCTAAAATTCTGTCGGTCATACTGTGGTGTGTAATTCGTTTTGCAATTCCGCCCGTTACCGGAATAACGTAAATATCGGAATTACCATCATAATTTCCGGTAAAAGCAATTTTTTTTCCATCAGGAGAAAATTTGGGTAACATTTCGCTTCCGGCGGGCGAACTTAATTTAATTGCGGTTCCGCCTTGTTTGGAAACAACCCAAATATCACCTCCGTAAACAAATGTGATTTGAGTTTCCGAAACATCCGGATATTGAATCAATCTGGCATTCATTTGTGCAAAAACAAACGCCGACATGCTAATTAATAAATAAAGAAAAATTTTTTTCATAAATCACCTTTCATTAAAATAATTATTACGTTTGTAAGACGACTTTGTCTATTAAAAGTTACTTAACATACTAAATTTTATTAAAAATATTCATAATAAGTTTTAAAATGAAAATACATCTGATAATACCGCCGTTTGTTCAACCTAATGCTCCCTTCCCTTCGGTTTTTCAATTGTCAGGATTTCTCAGAGCAAATAACATAGATGCTTCGGCAAGTGATTTGTCAATTAATGTTTTGTTGAAAATTTTTTCGGAAAACGGTTTAAAAAAGGTTTTTGAAATTCTGGAATCCAGAAAAATACACGATGAATTTTCAAGAAGATTTTTAAGTTTAAAAAATTCGTATATAAACACAATTGATTCTGTTATCGAATTTTTGCAGGGAAAAAATCCTAATCTTGCACAAGCAATAGTTGAAACCGATTTTTTGCCGAAAGGAAATTCTTTCGGGAATTCTATGGATGAATTTGCTGCTTTTGGAAATTTAGGATTACAAGATAAAGCCAAATATTATTGTACTTTATATTTGGAAGATTTAATAAATCTGATAAAGAAAAAAATTGACCGTCATTTCGGATTTAGTCGTTATGCCGAAAAAATTTCCGTTTCTCTTCCGGCATTCGACCCGATGTTAAATGAGTTGAAAAAACCTTTTTCTATTGTCGATGAATACTTATTCGAAGAAATTGAAAAAATTATTGTTCAAAAGAAACCCGATTTTTTTGCAATTTCAATTCCATTTCCGGGAAATTTATTTTCCGCTTTACGAATTGGGGAATATTTAAAACAAAACTATCCCGGTATTAAAATTATTTTCGGGGGTGGCTTTGTTAATACGGAACTAAGAGAAATTAAAGACACAAGAATTTTTGATTTCACTGATTTTATTACCTTAGATGACGGAGAATTGCCGATTCTAAATATTCTTAGAAACTATTCACCAAAAAATTCCGATTTAAAATGGGTAAGGACTTTTGTTAAATCGGGAAATAAAATTTTGTTTTTGAACTCTGCGGCAGAAAAAAATATTAAACACGAAAATTTACCCACGCCGGATTTTACAGAAATAAATCCGAATAATTATTTAACGATAATTGAAGTTTTAAATCCAATGCACAGAATGTGGACGGACGGATATTGGAATAAGCTAACTTTGGCGCACGGGTGTTATTGGCACAAGTGCACATTTTGCGATACGCAATTAGATTATATTAAAAGATACTCAGTTTCCACTGCTGAAAAATTAGTTGATCAAATTGAAGAAATAATTTTGATAACAAAACGAAATTCTTTTCATTTTACCGATGAAGCTGCACCGCCTAATTTACTGAAAGAACTTGCATTGGAGCTAATTAAAAGAAAAGTGAAAATTTCATGGTGGGGTAATGTTAGATTTGAAAAAACATTTACAGCCGATTTATGTAAATTGCTTGCAGCATCCGGCTGCATAGCCGTAAGCGGTGGAATTGAAGCGGCGGAAAAAAGATTATTAAAAATTATTAATAAAGGCGTTACCGTTGAGCAAGCTGCAAATGTGTTTAAAAATTTTCGTCAAGCCGGAGTCTTAGTTCACGCATATTTAATGTTCGGTTATCCTACGCAAACTGAACTTGAGCTTTCGAATAGTTTGGAAATTGTTCGGCAATTTTTTGTAAATGATTTAATAAACTCTGCATATTGGCATCGTTTTTCGCTTACTTGCCACAGCGAAATTTATCTTAATCCTAAAAAATTTAATATTAAAATAATATCAAAACCGTTAAATTCTTTTGCCAATAATGATTTAATTTTTGAAGACAAATCCGGAATTGATTTTTCAAAATATTCCGAGGGATTAAAAAAATCATTATATAATTTTATGAATGGTATAGGATTGGAATGGGATATAGAAAATTGGTTTGAGTTTGAAATAAAATCATCAACAATACAAAAAGATTTTATTAAAAATATTTTAGAAGAAAAAAAACATAGTACCGAATTAACCAAACGAGGGCTATGGTTAGGGGGCAAACCAAATTTAAAAAAATATAAATCGGGAAATTCCATTTTTAGTGTACACACAAACGATGCTGTTGGAGAGTGGAAATTAAGATCTGAAATTGCCGATTGGTTAAATGAATTTATTTTAACGGTCGGAAATCCGGAAAATAAAATTAGTGTTAATAAATTTGCAAAATCTTTTCCGGGTAATTTTAAAGAATTTATAAAAACGGAAATTTGGAAAGAACTTAGAGAAATTGGGTTGTTATTAATTTAGTACCATTTTTTTCCGCAGCTGTTGCATTTCCATATTTTTAGAAAAGGTATCGGAATAAAGTTTGCAAAAAAACTTAAATATGCAACTAATCCACAATGCTGAATTTTTTCCACATAATTTGAACTACAATAAGGGCATTCAAATTCCGATTCCGTAATCACATTTTCAAATGTATCTTTAATTATCGAAAGAGCATCTTCAAAATCTTTTTCAAAAACTTGTAATTGAACGCCATTTAATTTGAGTAAATGAATAGGATACAAATTTGCAAAATTTTCGCCCTGTATTACGGCCGGGATATCAGCAGATTCCAGCAATGATTTGGCAATATGTGCTTCGGTTGAAGTGGCAAATGTATAAACGGTTTTCAGTCGTTGTTTGTTGTTGTTGAACATTAGTTTAATATTAAACTATTTTAAGCATTCTTTGAATAGGAATTTGTGCCTTTATTGCAAGCTCATCGGGAACTTTTACCTCGAATTTTTCTTCTTTAAGTGCTTCCAATAACTTTTCCAAAGTTATTAATTTCATATATTCACAAATGGAATCTTCACTTACAGGCAAAAATTCTTTTGAGGGATTTTCTTTTTTCATTCTGTGTAGAATTCCTTTTTCGGTAGCAATGATAAATTTTTGAGCTTTTGATTTATTTACGTGGCGCATCATTCCTTCGGTAGAATAAATACTCATTTTGCTGCAATCTGCAAAAACTTCCGATTTTAGCATGCACGAAGTGGAGCAGCCGCATTCCGGGTGAATCAAAATTTCAGCATCCGGATTTTGATTTTGAATTTCAGCTAAATTTATATCGCCGATTTTTTCATGAACATGGCAGGCACCTTTCCAAATGTGAAAATTTTTACGTCCGGTTTTTGCCAATATATATCCGCCTAAAAATCGATCCGGTAAAAATAAGATTTCCTTTTCTTCCGGAATTGATTCAACAACTTTCACTGCATTTGAAGAAGTAACACAATAATCGCTTTCTGCTTTAATTGCAGCGGTAGTATTAACGTAACAAAGAACCAAAGCGTCGGGGTGCTCTTTTTTCCATTCTTTTAATTGTTCAATGGTAATGGAATCGGCAAGCGAGCAACCTGCTTCTAAATCCGGAATAATTACTTTTTTATTCGGCGAAATGATAGATGCGGTTTCGGCCATAAAGTGTACTCCGCAAAAAACAATCAGGTCGGCATCGGTTCTGCCGGCTTCTTGCGAAAGGCCTAAAGAATCACCAACAAAATCGGCTATATCTTGAATTTCGGGTAGTTGATAATTGTGTGCTAGTATTACAGCGTTTTTTTCTTTTTTTAATTTATTTATTTCAGCAATAACTTTTTCGTTATTCATCTGTCGGAATTTCCTTTAAGTTTATAATTCAAAGCTTTAAATATAGTGGAAATTCTAATTCTGTTCAATGTAAAGTCCGATATCAAGAGCTTTTACGGAATGGGTTAAAGCACCAACTGAAATAAAATCAACTCCTGTTTCTGCAATTTCGATAAGTCTTTCTTTTGTAATATTACCCGAAGCTTCTACTAATGCTTCTCCGTTAATTAATTTTACGGCCTGCGTCATGGTTTCATTTGACATGTTATCCAGCATAATAATATCGGCATTTGCTTTAAGAGCTTCTTCCACTTCTTTTAAATTTTTTGTTTCCACTTCAATTTTAATATCGGAAGATATTTTTGTTTTGATATTTTTTACTGCATTTAAAATACCGCCTGCAATTTCAATATGATTATCTTTAATCATAACCATATCAAAAAGTCCGATTCTGTGGTTCGAACCTCCACCAACTTTTACGGCGTACTTATCGAGTATTCGAAGTCCGGGACAAGTTTTTCTGGTATCTAAAAATTTAGTTTTGTAATTCTTAATTATATCAACATATTTCGATGTTTCTGTAGCTATGCCTGAAATTCTTTGCAAAAAATTTAATGCCAGTCTTTCTCCCGTTAATATTGCTCTGTAACTACCGGAAATTTTTGCAACTATTTCTCCGGCTGCTACATTGTTTCCTTCTTCGGTAAATATTTGATATTCAATGTTTTTATTTAATTTTTTGAATACCATTTCGGCAACAGGTAAGCCTGCAATAATTCCGATTTCTTTAGCTTTTATAAAGGCGGTTGCTTTTTTATCTTCAGGAATTAAAAGGTTTGTTGTTAAATCACCGTCCTTAATATCTTCATATAAAGCGCGGTCAATTAAATTTAGAAGTTCAATTCTATTTGTTTTTAACATAATTTTTAGTTTCTAATGTGATACTTATAATTTAATTTCTTTAAACTTAGGTTTTTGATTTTTTTCTAAAATGGTTGTAACAAGAAAATTATTATTTTGTTCGGGGTAATCTAATCGGATATGCCCGCCTCTGGATTCTTTGCGTAATTTTGCAGAAGTAATAATTTGTTTACAAACATTAGTTACGCTTCTTATTTTCCAACTAAAATATTCATTTTCTTTAAAGTTAAATTTTCTAATTAATGAGTTAATATCATTC
>CAZCBD010000087.1:0-10726 GCA_964496755.1 uncultured Melioribacteraceae bacterium | reverse complement strand
CAAAGAGTTTGCTTTAACCGTAACCTATGCAACAATCTTTTCCTTAATTATTTCCTTTACACTAACCCCCATGCTTGCATCGTTAATCTTACCCGAACATGATTCAAAGAAGCACAAATTGGGTAAAAAATTGGAGGCAATGTTTAAAAAATGGGAAGACGTTTATAAACGCATGTTAGAATTTACAATTAAAAATAAATTCAGAAGTGCCGGTGTCATCGTAATTTCAATTGTTGCTTTTATATTCAGTCTTTCGATAGGGTCAAAAATCGGATTCGAATTCATTCCTCTTTTAGACGAAGGAGATATTCAAATTGAAGTTGAATTGCCACAAGGTTACAATTTGGATGAAACCGCAAAAGTACTTGATACAATTGAAAAACGATTGATGAAACATACCGAAATAAAACAAATGTTAACTACACTTGGCGAAATAACAAAAATGGATGTAGGTGCTAACCTTTCAAAAATGATGATAAAATTAGTACCTATTTCAGAACGAGATATAACCAGTGTTGACGCGGCAAATGAGTATATTAAGGAATTAGCCGACATCCCAAATGCAATTATAAGAGTTTCAGCTATTTCTTCTGCCGGCGGAACCGGTGAAGCCCCTCTTCAATTCTTTCTACAGGGAAACGATAACAACAAACTTGAATCATTGAAAAACGAAATACTCAACAAAATAAAGAATATTCCCGGTCTTGAAAATTTGACTACAAGTTCTCGCGGTGGAAAACCAGAATTAACTATTATTCCCGATCGTGATAAATTGACAAATGCCGGATTAACAATTTATGATTTGGCTTTAACATTGCGCGGAGCAATGGAAGGAATTTCGGCTACTACCTATACTGAAAACGGCGAAGAATATGATATTACTTTAACATTAAACGATGTTAATGTTGATTCGCCCGAAGAATTAAGTAACTTAATTCTGGTATCTAAATTAGGTAGATTCAGATTATCGCAAGTAGCGGAAATCAAATTTACCGAAGGTAACAGTAAGATTCTGCACAATAAAAAAATAAAATCAATTCAATTTTCAGGCTACACCTCTGCCGGTCATCCACTCGGTGATGTTGTAAATGAAATCAGAGAAACCATTAAAACTATTGATATGCCCGCAGGATACAATATTGAATGGGCAGGTACCGTTACAATGATGGAAGATACGGCAACGGATATGGCAGAAACATTTTTAATTGCAATGCTTTTAACTTACATGTTGCTAGCCGCAATTTTGGAAAGTTTTACACAGCCATTAATGATTTTGGGAACAATTCCATTAGCAATGATAGGGGTTTTTATTTCTCTTTACACAACCGGCAAAACAATGAATATTATGTCGATGATGGCAATTATTATGTTAATTGGAATTGTAGTAAATAATGCAATTCTAATTTTAGATTATGCTAATATCTTAATACGAAAAGGCAAAAGCGTTAAAGAAGCACTACTGGAAGCTGCACCTATAAAATTAAAACCAATTCTAATGTCAACAATTGCAATTATTCTAGGCATGCTTCCTATGGCAGCGGGAATAGGATCGGCCGGACGCGAATTCCGTCAGCCTCTTGGCATTGTTAGTATAGGTGGTTTAATAATTTCAACCGTACTTACGCTATTTGTAATTCCTGCTATTTTCGAATTAACATCTCGCAAGAAAAAAGAAATAAGTGAGGTTTCCAATGGTTAATAATAAATTTATAAAAATATTTTCACTGCTTTTTTTGGTTGTTGGCTCAATAGGAATTAGCAATGCACAGTCCTATGATTTAAATACTTTTATACAATTGGTGAAAAAGAACAACAAGGATATTAAAATTGCAAAAAACAATATTAAAATTGCAAGTACACAAAGCACCGAAGCTTCGGCAAATGCTTATCCGCAGCTGAATGGCGAATTGTCTTATCGAAGAAATCTAAAAGACAATTATTTATATCTTGCAATGAAAGCCCCCGGATTTCCAAACAAATTGAAAATAAATAGAAACAATGAATTTGGAGGACAAGCCGTACTTTCGCAGATTCTTTTCAATGCAACTGTATTCAATGCAATCAAAGCATCAAAACAATTTGAGAATTTAACCGACTACACTTATCAAGCCACTTTGCAAAATGTGATTTGTGCAGCAAAAAAAGCATATTACCAAACATTGCTTTTAAAAAACGTTTTACAAATAAAAAAAGATGCTGAAAAAAGTGCTCACGATAATTATATAAAAATTAAAAATACTTACGATTCGGGCTTAGCATCAAAACTACAATTAATGCAAGCAGAAGTGCGATGGAAAAATTCAATACCCGAATCTCTTCAAGCTAAAAGAAATTACAAGTTGGCATTAAATACTCTAAAAAACCTTGCCGGTATTGATGAAAACGAACCATTTGAATTTGCTGAAGAATTTGGAAATATTCCCAGACGCCCGCAACTACTCGATCTAAAAACCGCTCTTGAACAGCGCCCCGATTATAATGCAATGGTTTGGGAACGTAATTTAAGAGAAACCAATATTAGTGTTGAAAAATCCGATTTTTATCCTTCGCTTTATGCAAGTTTGGTTTATCGTTATTCTGCTCTTTCGGATCAGTTTAAATTAGAAGATGAAAATAATTATTTAATTGCCGGACTTACAATGAAAATACCAATATTTTCAGGCTTCAAAAGAACTGCTCGGGTTGAAAGAGCTAAGATAGAAGTTGAACAAACTAATCTGAAAATTAGAAAATTTGAAGAAAAAGTTGACAATGAATTAAGCAATATTGCCGTTCGATTGGATGAAGCTTTACAAAGAATATCAGCAGCCGAAGCAACTTTGAAAACTGCCAAACAAGGTTTTGTTATTACAGAATCGAGTGCGGAAAACGGATTGGCCACTCAACTGGAATTAAAAGATTCCCGCTTACTTTTTGATCAAGCAAAATTAAATTATTATGCAGCAATTTATGATTACCTTTCAGCATATTTCGATTGGGAATTGAATATGGGAATAATAAAATAAAAAAGGGAGGCATATAAAGCCTCCCTTTTTTTTTACTAATTTAAAATCAATTTTCAATATGTCCGGATTTCAATTCCCTTACAATTCTTTTGGCAAAATAAATATCATCCAAAGCTTCTAAAATCCCCTGAGAAGCTACAGATACCATTCTATTTTTTTCTGTTTTATATAAAAACGACCCCGGGATACTTTCAATATTTCCGTCAAAAGCCAGTCCGATAATTTCACGATTTTTATTTATAACCGGACTACCTGAGCTTCCGCCGACAATATCATTAGTAGAAATAAAATTAAAAGTTGTGCTTAAATCAAACTCTTCCGAAGGATGTTGCCATTTTTCCGGAAGAGACCAAGGATATTTTTTATCGAAAGAGAAAAATCTATCAAACATTCCATAAAATGTTGTTTTAACCGGAGCAAGGGTTCCATTGTACTCATAGCTTTTCATTAAACCATCGCTAATGCGCAAAGTAAATGTTGCATCCGGAGGAATTGAAGCACCGTAAACATCAAATAAGGCCAAGCCTAATTGGTTTTCCAAAACTTCTTCTGTTTTTGCAATTTCAGTTAATTTATTTTTTATAGTTTCCAATTCATCTTGTGTTTTTAAAATAAACTGAATAAACGGATCTTTTGAACTTAAAATATCTTCCGGTTGTTTTGCCAAAAGATTTTTAATTTTATCTGCAGATGTTAATTCGGAATTATTTAAACAATATTCAACCGCAGCTTCACCGTGATTACCACCAAATAACATTTTAACCAATTCATTATCTTCGGATAAATTTAAGTAAAGCAATTCGGAAAAAAGTGTTGTATTGAATACTTGCGTTTCGGAATCATATTTTTTTTCGGCAATTTGATTGATCGTTTCTTCCAAATTTTCACTTTTATATTTATTGGCTCTTTTATTTTCCGGCATTTTTAATTGCTTGGCAAATTCGATAACTTCTTTTGCAATTGTAGCATAAATAGGGGCCGAATTACTTCTTAATGAATATGCATTTATTTTATTTCCATATTGTCTTTTTTCATTTTGCAGATTTTCTAATGTACTCCACAAATGTCCGTACTTTGCACCCAATTCAGGATTCTTCATTACCGCCGTTTTAAATTGATTTTCAAAATCAACCTTTCTTGCAATCATTGCAGGATCAGACAAACCTCTAAAAACATTTGAAATCACTTTTTGGGAATTGCCTGTATAAAACAGTTTACTTTTTAATTCTGCTAATCTTTCCGGGTGCTTCTCAATCATTTTATTCAGATGTGCTACTTGTTTTTTCAATCTATAAGCGGCAGACTTGTAATAAATATCGCGCATGTATTCTAACTGAGCAACGGTTTTCAATCTACGCGTACTACCCGGATTCCCGACAACAAAAATCGGTTGTCCCAACTGAGCCCCGTTTTTACTCCATTTAAAATAATTTTTTGTTTTTAACGGTTTACCATTTTCATCGTAAGCACGTAAAAAAGAACAGTCTAAACTGTATCTTGGGAAAGTAAAATTATCCGGATCGCCACCAAAAAAACCTACTTCTGATTCCGCAATAAACACAAAGCGAATGTCGTTATAACGTTTATAACCATATACCGAATATTTCCCACCATTATAAAATTCCACAACAATACACCTCAATTCGCTTTCTTTGCTATAACGATTTTCTATTTCGGATATTACTTTATTTTTTGCTTCAAACTTTTCATTGGTTGATTCAGCTTTATTAATAGCCATTTGGATTTCATCGGTTACATCTTCAATTAATACAAGCTGATCAACAAACAATCCGGGTACTTTTCTTTCTTCTTCTAAGGTTTTTGCATAAAAACCGTTTTTTTGAATATCCTCACCTTCTTTTTGAATTTTCTTAATAATAAAATCAACACAATGATGATTTGTCATAATTAAACCATCTTCGGAAACAAAAGAGCCTGAACACCAATTGGCAAATTTGAGTGCGGATAATCTTACTTTGTTTAACCATTCTTCCGATGGTCTGAAATTGTACGTGTTTTCAAAATATTCTACCGGCGGATTATCAAATGTCCACATTTTTCCGGTATCAAATTTTTGAGCTTGTGCTTCAGGCACCTTTGAATAATCAATAGCTACAGTATCTTTTGTAACTGAGCATGCTGAAATAAAAAATAATCCTGCTAGGATTATCAGTAGTCTTCGTTTCATAACTCCCCTTAAATTATTTTAAATTTAAAAAATACTCATTTATTAAATTTAAAATTAATTCCCCCCAAGGGACTAATTCTAAACACTAAAATGAGTTGGTAAAAAAACTTTCAAAATTCATTTCACTCTTTTGCAAAGAGAAACAATTCTCGCAATTGTCAACATTAATAACAATTAATTCTTCACCCTCTTCTGCCGGTATTGTGTCAATAATTGTTTGGCAACCTGAACATTGAACAATGTGTGAATATGCTAATTCCAAATTACATTTCGGACACAAAAATTCATCTTCTTTCAATGAATCTATTTCGTCAACTAAAAAAATATTTTTACAATGCCCGGAACTACAAACGGTAAACTTTTGTTTTTTTGTAGAAATGATTTTATAAAGTCCTCCATAATATTTACAACATAATCTAATAATGAAATCAATAAAAATTCAATATATTTTTTCAAGCCTTTTGATTTTATTTAAACAAAAAGTAATTTAATACATTATAATAATCTTGGAGTTGTAATGGAAAAGTTAAAAGGTTTTAAAGCCTATGATATACGAGGAAAAGTACCGGAAGAATTAAATCGGGAAATAGCTTTCAAAATCGGCAAAGCATTTGTAAAATTATTAAACTCGAAAAAAGTTGTAATCGGATACGATATACGAACATCTTCGTTGGAATTATCCGAAGCACTGTCGGAAGGCTTAACCGAAGCAGGCGCTGATGTTATAAATATTGGTCTGTGCGGAACGGAAATGATTTATTTTGCCACCCCTTATTTTGATGCAGACGGGGGAATTATGATAACTGCAAGCCATAATCCTCCTGAATACAACGGAATGAAATTTGTAAAAAAAGGTTCCGTTCCTATGGGATATAATTCCGGATTAAATGAAATTGAAAAAATGATACTCGAAAATAATCTGGAAACAAAAGCTCCTACAAAAGGAAAAATTTCGAACCAAAACATTTTAAGCGAGTTTATTTCAAACTTAAATCAATTCTACGAACCGGAAAAAATCAAACCCTTAAAAGTCATTCTAAATGCAGGAAACGGCTGCATTGGCCCTGCTTTGAATTTACTTGAAAAAAAGCTCCCTATTAAAATGATAAAACTTTTTAATGAACCGGATTCAAATTTCCCGAATGGAGTACCAAATCCGCTATTACCCGAAAATCGCAAACCTACTATCGATGCAATTGTTGAACACAAAGCTGACCTTGGTGTTGCGTGGGACGGTGATTACGACCGCTGTTTTTTCTTTGATGAAAAAGGAAATTTTATAGAAGGTTATTATATTGTCGGTCTTTTAGCAAAAAGTATTTTAAAAAAGTTTCCTAATGAAAAAATTGTTTACGATGCACGTTTAACTTGGAATACTATTGATATAGTAAAAAAATCAAACGGTATTCCTATCAGATCAATAAGCGGACACGCTTTTATGAAAGAAAAGATGCGCGAAGTAAATGCAATTTATGGCGGAGAAATGTCTGCACATCATTATTTCAGAGACAACAATTTTTCCGATAGCGGAATGATTCCATTTCTATTAGTACTTCAGCTTATTTCAGAAGAAAACAAAAATTTATCGGAATTGGTTAATGAAATGATAGAAAATTATCCTTGTTCCGGAGAAATAAATTCCAAAATTCCAAATCCAAAAGAAAAATTAGAAGAAATTAAAACTAATTACTCTAACGGTAGTCTAACAACAGACGACGGAGTTAGTGTTGAATTTCCGGATTGGCGATTTAACGTTAGAATGAGCAACACCGAACCATTACTCAGATTAAATGTTGAATCAAGAAACAATATTAAATTAATGAAAGAAAAAACCGATGAATTATTGGCATTAATAAGAAAGTAATTATTAAAAAAAATTATTATCTTGCATTTGTTATATCGGATTTCTTCTCCGTATAAAATTAAAGTTTTCAAAGGAGAAAATTATGACTGAAAAAAAACCTTTAGATGTTGACAAATTGTTGAAAAACAAATTAAAAACCATAAGCATCGGTGATATTGAAGATGGAATTGCCAAAGTTGTAACCGAACTTGTTGGCGAAGATTATAAATGTAATATTAGTGATGTTAAATATACTATGTTCAGCGGTGCTGATTTTCATGTTAAGATTGAATTATCGTATAATCCTAATGAGTAATTTTATTTACCTTTTTAATAGCAGAGTTTAATATTTAAACTCTGCTTTTTTATTTTAAAAACTATGACATTAACACTACATATAATAATAATTATTGCCTGTATAGTCGGGCTATGGTGGGGAGCAGTTTTAATAGTTGATTCGGCTTCGCGAATTGCAAAAAAAATGGGTATGTCCGAATTAGTAATTGGCTTGACAATTGTTGCAATTGCAACTTCGGCACCGGAATTTGCTGTAACTGTTACTGCTGCCATTAAAGGCTCAAATGAAATCTCAGTTGGAAATATTGTCGGTTCAAATATTTTTAATCTCGGAATTATTTTAGGTTTGGTAGCTTTGTTTCGGCCTATTCGAATAACAAAAAAGTTAATTCATAGAGACGGATTTTTACTGCTGGTAACCGGATTTTTACTTGTTATATTTTTCTATGACGGCAATTTATCTAAACTTGAAGGTGTGATTTTACTTACAATGCTTCTAGTATATCTTATTATTTTATTTTTAAGTAAAGAACCGATAGACGAAGATTTACCGGAAGGAAAGTTCAAAAAATATGACCCTCTGCTTTTAATTATAGGTGCAATTATAATTATTACCAGTGCAAAATTTTTCGTGCAATCTGCCGAAGAAGTTGCTCTTCGTTTTGGTTTGTCAAAATGGTTTATCGGAATCACAATTGTTGCTGCCGGTACATCTGCACCGGAATTAGCAACTTCTATAGTTGCAATGGTAAAAAAGAAATATGAAATTTCAGCCGGCAATTTAATTGGTAGTGATTTATTTAATATGCTGGGAGTACTTGGAATTGCAGCTATTTTTAAGCCACTGCAACTTTCTCAGGTTGAATATGCCGGGTTAACCTTATTACCTATAACTCTTCTGATTACGTTAATTTTTTTACGAACAGGTTGGAAACTAACTCGGCTGGAAGGTAGTATGCTAATTGCTATTGCTCTTTTTCGTTGGTTTTTTGAGTTGATTGTTTAAAGCATAATAAAACTTATTTTATAAAAAGCGTGTTCTACACGCTTTTTATTTGTATCTAATTTTAAGTTCATCAATAATATCAACGATTTTATCGATTTCTTCTCTTGTATTATAATAGTGATGAGAAAACCTGATCATTCCTTCACGAACAGCTACAACAATATTTCTACTTTTAAGCTCATCATATATTTCCTTTGAATTATCAATTTTAATTGTAACTATTCCGGCAATATTTTTTTCGTTTTCTGTTTTTAAAACCAAATTATAATTTTTCTTTTTTAATTTTGATATTAAATATTTTGAATTCGAAATAATATGATTTTCAATTTGTTCGAATCCGATTTCTTCCATTAATTCAATTGAAGCATCCAGCACAGCAATTGCAGACATGCACAAAGTTCCGGTCTGAAAACGCGATGCATCATCATTTAGATCCAAACTATAATCCAATAGATTCCAAGCATTTTTCACACCAAGCCACCCGACAAATATTTGATTCATTTCCGATTGCAATTTTTCCGTCAAATAAATAAATCCCAATCCCTGCATTCCCATTAGCCATTTTTGAGTACCACAAGAAAGAAAATCAATATTACATTTTTCTACGTCTAAGCGAATTGCACCTAATCCTTGGATTGCATCAACACAAAAAATAATATTTTTTTCTTTGCATAATTTGCCGATTGTTTCCAAATCAGCTCTGTAACCGGTTAAAAATTGTACATGGCTAATTGAAATTAATCGTGTTCTATTTGTAATAAGTTTTTCAATTTCTTCAATATCAACTTTTCCGTTAATCGATTTTGCAAAATCAATTTCAACGCCTTTCGATTTTAAATTTAAAAAAGGATAAACGTTTGCAGGAAATTCGATATCATTTAAAATAATTCTATCACCCGATTTCCAATCAACTGATTGTGCCAACATATTTATGCCATCGGTAACATTATTGCGCCATGCAATTCGCTCCGGTATTGTATTTAACATTTTTGCCACTCTATTTTTGGCACTTGTAAAAATCGGAAGATATTCGAAATAATTTTCTATATAAGTTTCACTGCGTTGATTAAAAAAATCATTGAGTCTTTTAATAACAGGAATAGAAAGAGGGCTATTTGCCGCATGATTTAAATATACTTTTCCTGTTTTAATGTGCGGAAATAATTTTCTTGATTCAAAAGGGGTCATATTTATTCCATAATTTTTAGAGTTTAAAATAAAAAAAGCCTCTAAAAAAATAGAGGCTTTTGAAATTAATTTATTTTATTCTTCTTTTTTTGCTCTCATAGAATCCCAAATCATATAAGCAATTAAACCGATGAACATAAAACCACCAAGAATTTCAGCACCATGTGAAGCCGTCCATTCTTTACTAATTGTAGCAGGTCCAAAGAAATATGTAAGCAGAGCACTAATAACACCAAGCAGAGCACCGCCTGCAATAAATCCTGAAGCTATTAAAGTTCCTCGTTCACGTCGTGCTTTATTTAGATTTTCATCTTTACCTCTTGTTGAAACAAACCAACTTACCAAACCACCAATCAAGATCGGAGTGTTTAATTCAAGTGGCAAGTACATACCCAAAGCAAATGCCAGAGCAGGTACATCAATAATAGTTAAAATTATTGCCATAAAAGCACCGGCAATATATAACATCCAAGGGGCGGGTTGATTAGACATTAAAGGCTGAATAACAGCAGCCATTGCATTTGCCTGTGGTGCAGCTAATGCTCCATCACCTGTAAACCCAAATAATTCATTTAAAATATACATTACACCGGCTACTGTAGCAGAAGCAACTATAGCACCTAAGAATTTCCATCTTTCCTGTTTATGTGGTGAAGAGCCAATCCAGTAACCAACTTTTAAATCAGTTACAAATGCACCGGCAACAGAAAGAGCAGTACAAACAACACCACCGATAATTAATGCGGCAACCATACCAACGCTTCCAGATAAACCAACCGAAACAAGAATAACAGATGACAAAATTAAAGTCATTAAAGTCATTCCGGAAACAGGGTTAGTACCAACAATAGCTGTAGCCGTAGCTGCAACCGTTGTAAATAAAAATGCAATTATCATTACAATCAACAAACCAACAACTGCTTGGTAAAGATTTGGAACAACACCAAATGCGAAGAAAATAAAAATTGCAACTGCTGTTAAGAAAATTCCTCCGAATACAATCGACATTGACAAATCTTTGTTGGTTCTTAAATTATTGTCTGATTTTTTAGAGCCGAAAATTTCTTTTATACCAAGAGTGATAGCGGTTTTAATAATCGGACTGGATTTGATAATTCCAATAAGACCTGCCATTGCAATGCCACCGATACCAATATGACGTACGTAAGTTGAAAATATTTGTTCGGTTGTCATATTTG
>CAZCBD010000086.1:0-10760 GCA_964496755.1 uncultured Melioribacteraceae bacterium | reverse complement strand
TTCGGAAATTGAAAATGATATTTTTTGCAATTTATTAAAAACTAATCGAGAGGAAATTCAAAAACAATTAAAAACAACTCGAGAAAATGTAAATAATTTTTACAAGGAATGTATAAAAAAAGGGACTGCAAAAACAGTCCCTGTGGAGAGATAAGGCAATAGTAAATACCTATTACTACCCCTTTTAAAAATTTACGGATTAACAACCTTTATTGTTCCGGGATTAATTCCGCAATCAAATCTTTTTACCAAATTGCCTGATAAATCGAAAATTGCAATATCACCGGCTTGATTAAAATCTTTTGGATTGCCACAATATATTTTTTTCTCTTTTGCATCATAAGCAATTCCATAAATTGCAGACCACGCACTACCATTAGTAACCACACTTGAATTTGCAATTAAGATATCACCGGCAACAAAATTATCCAAAGAAACTTTTTGTGCACCTGCAGAACCAACTATTAATAAATTGTTTTCTGCAACGCACATAATTCCCGGAAAACTTGGAAATGTAGTAGTAGCAATTGAATCAACAACATTTAGATTTGTTGCGTCAATTTTATATAAACCTTTTCTGCTTTGGCCGGCACCCCAACCACCAATAGCCGCAACATAAACAAAGCCATCTGCAGTAATGATTTCCACAGGATTATAACCTACCTTTATAGTCTTCAAAATAGTATTGGTTTTTGCATCAATCACCGTAACAGTAGAATCTGCTCCCCAACCTGAATTTGCAACAAAAACCTTTCCGCCGGTAATAGTAATAGATTCCGGAACCGCACCGCATTCCACCGAATCCGTAATTGAAAAAGTATTGGCGTTAAAAGTGTAAACTTTATTTTTAGTTGCACTGGTTACAAATCCTTTACCATCATCGGTAATTGCAATTCCACGAGGCTTTTTCCCTTGCATGTTAATTGTGGCAACACTTTTGAAAGTTTTAAGATCAACTACTTCAATCTTGTTTGAGTTAGAAACCGCTACATATGCATAGGTTTTGTAGATATCCATATCATTGGCGTTATCGCCCATTTTTTTTCCATTTGCATCTTCATAAACGTAATTAAGCACGGTATCTTTTTCCAAGTTGTAAAAGGCTAACGACGCATTGTTTTGTTGGAATTTCCCTTCACTTAAAACATACACTCCGGTTACCTCGGCCTGCGGATTGGGCGGAGTTACGGGGTCATCATCCGAACATGCGGTAAATAAAAAAATTAAAAGTGCGAATAGTAAGATTATCTTTTTCATTGAATCTCCAAATTATATGTTATTGAATAATTTATTAACGGCATTGGGTATGATTGAACTATAAAATATTTTTCATTCAGCAGATTATATATATTCAGGCTGATATTTGATTTATAGTTAAATAATTTAAACTTGAAAGATGTTGAAACATCCATAATAAAAAAATCTTTCAATCTGTTTCTTTTTGAGTTATCGGCCGTGTAAAATCTTTCGCTTTCAAAAGAGCCGAAAACATAAAAACTAAAATTGCCGATATGTAATTTTGCATTTGTATTTAATTTGTGAAGTGGCGAATAAAGCAATAATTTGTTATATGATTTACTATTTGGAACGGAATTATTTTTATTTAAAGCTTTGGTATAATTATAATTTACTGAAATAGTTAAATGATTTTTTAATAATAGTTTCTCGAACGAAATTTCAAAACCCGAAGTTTGAACTTTTCCGAAATTCTGCGGCTTTTGAATACCCATTCGCGATGGCAACCAAACAATTTTATTTGTGCCTTTTATTAAATAATATGCTGCTGAAAAATGTAATTCTCCAAATAAATTTATTTTTGAATCGAATCCAAAATCAAATCCGGAATATGTTTCAGGCAACAATTCATTATAAAAAAACAAACTTGAAAAGTATCTTTCATTTAAAGTCGGGTTACGATAACTACTAAAAAAATGAAATTTGAAATTTAGATCTTTTGCAAAACTCGGAGTTATTACCGAAGATAGAGAATATGAGTTCCCGGTTACCCGCTGATTAATATTCGTTCTTTCCAAACTATTTTCAAAACTGAATGATGTAAGTAATTTTATATTCTTAATTATTGAGAGCGGTTGTTTAATATTTTTCGCAATTGAAAAAAACAACCTGTGGGTATATCTGTAGTTTTTAAGCGGATTATCCAATACTTCAATATAATTCATCCCCGAAATATCGGAATAGGTGTATTCGTAACCTCCCAAAAAATCCAAATCAAAAACTTTTGTTTTAAGCCTATTTGAAAAAGAAAAATTATTAAATCTGGATTCTCTTCTGTTTGAAGTTAAAAACAAATTTCTATCCGGATCAGTAAAAACACCCAGCTGATTCTGATATGAAATTGTGGAGTGGAAATCACAATTCGATGACAGCGGAAATTGAATATTAACAATACCCAAATAAGCATCGGTTAGATTTTTTGCACGACTTGAAACTATATTATTAGTAACCACATAACCCGGAATTCCATTATTCAGGTGTGAAAAATGGGAATAAAATTTAAACACAAAATTATGCTTGCTGTAGGAAAAATTTGCACTCAGAAAGGTTTTGTTAAATCCCGAATTTTTTCTTTTGTATTTATTTCCCAAAAAATCAAAAGTATAATTATTTTCGCCCAATGCTCTTTCGGCTTCAATCCCAAAAGAAACGGCATTGTAATTGGATTTATATCTTGCTGATATTGAACTTACATTTGCAGAAGCTTTTTTAAAATTAAATTGTAATTTTTTTTCTTTTGAATTATTATCAGTGTAAATTTTCAACACGCCTCCGGCAGAGGAAAAAGAATTTTCAGCATCCGAAATTTTCAAAAATTCGATTTTATCAATGGAAAGCGAACTTAATTTCGAAAAATCAAAAACGCCCGAACGAATATCGCAAACTCTTGCTTCGTTAAATAAAACTATGGTATTTTCACTACTCATTCCTCTCGACGATGCTGTTTTCATACCCGTATAACCGCCGTAATCTTTAATTAGTAATGTAGTTTGCGATTTTAATATATCGCCCACAGTTTCATAGGTATTTTTCAAATTCGAAGTAAGTTTAATTTTTTTAGAAAACTCGGATTTATTTGAAAAGGATTTTTCAGCAACAATATTAATAGCTTCTGTTTTTAAATCTTTTGCAACTAAGAAAATTGATTTTAATTTTTTAACTCTATTAAATTTTAAAATTAATTCTTTATAAGAAAGGTGTGAAAATCTAAGAATAGATTTACTTTTGAATTTTTGTAAATCGAACTCTCCTTTTAAATTTGTTACAAGCCCAACGCCAAATTGATCTGTAATTGCGACATCAGAAACAGGTTCTTTTGTATCGGCATCTAAAACTTTGATTTGCTGAGCAAATAAACTTATAGTGAAAAAAAATATAAAAATGGTTCGTTTCATTTTATTCATTTTTTTTTCACGGGTAAATAAAATATAGGTGGGAAATAGAAATTAAATCTCACTTCATTTCACCTTACCCGAGAAGGTTTACTGAAAAATCTTACGGCAGGTCTCCTGGCTTAAAGCACTACCAACACCTTCCCGTTTAATACAGTGGTATTTTGTTGGTAGCTTAATGCTTTTTACAGTTGCTGGGCAGCATCGGATTTTAACCGATTTCCCTATTCTCCCCTATACGCGGGGCACCGTAAAATTGATTTAAAGAGCAGTTCAAAACTAATTCATTAATTTTTTAATGTCAATTGGAATTTCTCATCATCTTAAAAACAAAATAGAAACACCAATTACAGCTACAAACGCTCCGATAATTGCTTTCCATCCCAAATTTTCTTTATAATAAACTTTAACCATGGGGAGTAAAATAATCGGAACAGTTGCCATTATTGCACTCGCAATACCTACTTTTGTTTGGGAAATAGCAAAAATACTGAGCGTAATTCCAAGAAAAGGACCTATAATTGCCCCTATCGAAATTATTAAAAAACTTTTTTTATGTTTTGCAATCACTTCCTTTACCGGCAAATAATCTCTTAGAATATGTCGCATTGGCCACAAAAACAGAAATCCTACAAAAACTCTGATAAAACCGGCTACAAAACTATTTAATTCACTCCCAGCAAATGCAGCTTTTGTAAATACTAATCCTATACCTTGTCCAATTGCCGCAAATAATCCAAAAAGAATTCCAATTTTATCTACCCCTTTTTTATTTAATTCGGACTTCTTTTTTTGAAGTACAACAAAAGCAACTCCGCTTACGGTAAGAAAAATACCCAACATACCTATTGGCGAAATTATTTCTCCGAGAAATGCGAAAGAAATTAAGGAGGTTATTACTGGTGCTAACGAAAGCATAAGCATTCCCAATCGGGGGCCAATCCGTTTATAGGCAATATAAAGGAATGAATCACCGAAGACTAACCCGAAAAATCCACTCGCAATTAAATAAAAATATTGTGCAGATTGTAAATTTAAATCGAGATTAAAAACCAAAACCGTAATTAGTAAATACATTCCGGCAAAAAACAATCTCCCTAAATTTACGGTAACCGCCCCTACTTTTCTTGATTGTTCCGTAAAAATAATTGAAGTAAACGCCCAACAAACTGCAGTAACCAAGGCGGCAATTTCACCTATAAAATTCAATTTTCCCCCGTCAAAAAAATCATAAATTTAAAGTTACAATTATTCCTTTATAAATTCTATCGAAAGCCATTAAAGCTCCAAGGCTAAACGCAATCCTGCGGCCGAAGAATGTTTATGATTAATTGTATTAGCCGGATTTATTGCTATTTGTAAATCGGGTTGCAATGATATAAAATCATTTACATTTAATACATAAGTTATTTCAAGTATTGCTTCGTGTTTAGTTGAATGTGTTGAATATGTTTTGCCGTTTAAATGTACTATTCCCAGCGCCACACCTAATGCATCGGATTTATTGTCGGTTAATATACCTTTAAGAGTAAATCCCGCTCCCAAATAATTATCGAATGTATTAATACGTGAATCTGCAAATCCGTATCTAAAAAAAACCGCCAATTCGCTTTTTTCTGAATCGATAAATGTTTTTTCCGATGACAAATAAATCCCGTAATTTCCTTTTTTATTTTGAGGCACTAACGCCAGTGTTTTAAACTCCCTTGTATATAACCATGCTCCTAAACTAACGGTGAAATTGTTTTTGCCAAACTTTTTGTTTTCGTTTGTTATGCCCATTTCCGTAACTAACAGCACCCCTTCATCTTTTGTAATTTCAATTTTTGTTCCTGTTGGATTTGTAGGATCATCCGGAGTTCCTTCAAATACTGCCGAATTAATATAAAAATTCTCGGTCGGGTTATATTTTATCCGAAAAGCTAAAGCTGCGTTCGGGAATATCGAGGGACCGTTTTCGCCGGTCATCGAAAAATCCGGCCCAATGCCGTGCGAGGGATTTATAAATATTGACGAGCTTTCTCTTGTATCGAATTCGGAATTTAAATCAAATAAACCTGCAAGTATTGATAAATTTCCAGCGACTTTTTTTTCAATCCAGAACTCATAAATTTTAAATGTACTGTAAGCGGCAATATTACTTGTGCCTTGTGCAGTTGCAGTATATTCAGACGGAATGCTACCATTGTTTCCCAACATATAAAATTTCAATTTCGAATTTTTTAATCCTAAAATTTTTTCCAAATCAGCTAAAACAATGAAATCAAAATTATCTAAATATACATTTTTTTGCTTTTCACCCCCCGAAAAGTTTGAAAATAATTCCCCTGTATAAGCAAATGTTAAATCAATACCATTCTTTTCAAAATAAGGAAAGAATGAGTTTAACTTTTGAGCAAATAGACTTGAAGTTAACAACAAAGCAAAAATTAATTTTCGCATACATTTTTCCCTGTTTTCATTTTAATTTCTTTCAGTTCGCAATTATTAACAGAGCAACCGCAACATGAATTTTTTTTCTTCTTTTTAGATGACAGATACAAGTAAAACGATCCGCCAAAAATTGCCAAAAGAATTATTATATCTGTAAAACTCATAATTAAACCTCCAATAAAAAGATTATCGTATCTTTTTATTTCTTTTTTATTGTTATCCAAACTTAATCCAAATTAGAATAAAAGCCAAGAAAATTCAATGGAAAAGAAAGGATTTATTTATGAAGATTTTATCAAATTAATTATGGATGTAAACTGCGGAAAATTGAAATTAATTCGAATTTAAATCTATTTTTTATAATAGATTAGTTAAAAAGGATAAATACTCTTTTCTGTAGCCTAAATCGATTTTAATTTCGGGTAATAAAAAAGGCTGTCTCAAAAATTCATAAATATATTTTTAATGAGACAGCCACAAAGAAATTTATATTAAAAGTTAAAATCTTTTATTTATTTCTTCCATAATTTTAATTGCCGCATCCGGAATTTTTGTACCTGGTCCGAAAATTGCGGAAGCTCCGTTTTCATACAAGAAATCATAATCTTGTGCAGGAATAACCCCGCCGGCAATTACAACAATATCTTCTCTTCCAAGTTTTTTCAATTCTTCAACAAGTTGCGGTAGTAATGTTTTATGGCCGGCTGCCAAAGAACTCATCCCAACACAATGAACGTCATTTTCAACAGCCATTTTAGCAGTTTCTTCGGGGGTTTGGAAAAGAGGACCAACATCAACATCGAAACCCATATCGGCATAAGCCGTTGCTACAACTTTGGCGCCGCGATCGTGTCCGTCTTGTCCCATTTTTGCAATTAATATTCTTGGTCTGCGACCTTCTTTCTCTGCAAATGCTTCAGTCATTTCTCTTGCTTTTTCAACCATATCATCACCTTGATATTCACTACTATAAACTCCGGAAATGGAACGGATAACAGCTTGATAGCGTCCGCTTACTTTTTCAACCGCATCGGATATTTCGCCGAGTGTGGCACGAACTCTTGCTGCTTTCACAGCCAAATCCAAAAGATTACCTTCTTTTGTTTCGGCACATTTTGTAATTGCCTCTAAAGCAGATTGCACATCGGCATTATTTCTTTTTGCTCTAATTTCTTCCAATCTTTTAATTTGCGAAAGCCGAACCGCAGTATTATCAATATCCAATATCTCAATCGGGTCTTCTTTCGACAATCGATATTTATTAACACCTACAATGGTTTCCTTTCCGGAATCGATTCTAGCTTGGCGTCGGGCAGCAGCTTCTTCAATTCGCATTTTCGGAATGCCCGCTTCAATAGCTTTGGTCATTCCACCATGTTCTTCAACTTCAATAATATGCTCCCAACCTTTTTTAAGTAATTGTTGAACCAAGGCTTCCACGTAATAAGAGCCTGCCCAAGGATCAATTACTTTACAAATTTTAGTTTCATCTTGCAGGTATAGCTGAGTGTTACGTGCAATACGAGCCGAAAAATCGGTTGGTAATGCAATTGCTTCGTCCAAGGCATTTGTGTGTAATGATTGTGTATGACCAAGAGCAGCAGCCATTGCTTCAATGCAAGTACGTGCAATATTATTAAACGGATCTTGTTCGGTTAAGCTCCAGCCCGAAGTTTGCGAGTGAGTGCGCAGTGACATTGATTTCGGATTTTTCGGATTAAATTGTTTAATCAGTTTCGCCCAAATCAAACGAGCAGCTCTTAATTTTGCAACCTCCATAAAATAATTCATTCCTTCGGCCCAAAAGAATGAAAGACGCGGGGCAAAAACATCGACACCCAATCCGGCTTTAATACCTGTTCGCACATATTCCAAACCGTCGGCTAAAGTGTATGCCATTTCCAAATCTGCAGTAGCTCCTGCTTCCTGCATGTGATAACCGGATATTGAAATACTGTTGAATTTGGGCATATGTTGCGAAGTATATTCAAAAATATCCGCAATAATTTTAATCGATTGTTCCGGAGGATAAATATATGTGTTACGAACCATGTACTCTTTTAAAATATCATTTTGAATTGTACCCGACAATAAATCCTGCGAAACACCTTGCTCTTCTGCAGCAACAATATAAAAAGCAAGCACCGGCAAAACAGCACCGTTCATTGTCATTGAAACGGACATTTTATCCAAAGGAATTCCATTGAAAAGAATTTTCATATCTTCAATTGAATCAATAGCAACTCCGGCTTTGCCCACATCACCAACAACCCTGGGATGATCCGAATCGTATCCGCGGTGAGTAGCTAAGTCAAATGCAACTGATAATCCTTTTTGTCCTGCTGCAAGATTCCTTCTGTAAAAAGCATTACTTTCTTCTGCAGTTGAAAAACCTGCATACTGACGAACCGTCCAAGGGCGTTTAACATACATTGTGCTGTAAGGACCTCTGAAAAAAGGAGGCAACCCTGACATGTAATTAAGATGCTGAGCATTTTCAATATCTTTTTCAGTATATAACGGATTAACATTAATTTTTTCCATTGTTTCCCAAACAAAATCTTCGGGAGTTTTTCCTGTTTCTTTTTTGAATTTTTTCGACCATTCTTCATAAGAAATTTTTTCAGGCAATGGATCTAAATTTATTTTATTAAAATCTGGCCTTTTCATTTTGCTTTCCTTAAAATTTTTAAATTGTTCTACTTATAACTTTCTAATAATTTTTTACAAATTGAATAAACATCGGCACCCATAAAAATAAATTCATCAACACCTGCATTCTTATGGTCTTCAATTTGCTCTTTTGGATATCCTGCTAAAATTACAACTAAATCCGGATTCACCTCTTTAATCTTAGATGTTATCGGAGCAACTATTTCAGGATAATTATCATCGGTAGAACAAATACAAATTATTTTTGTGCCTGATTTAAGAGCGGCAGCGGCAGCAGCTTCGGGTGTATCAAAGCCATCCGGATATATTACATCAAATCCTGCAACCTCAAAAAAACCTCGCGAAAAATCGGCTCTTGCTTTATGTTTGCGAAGCGGACCCATATTTGCTAAAAATATTTTGGGTCGGGTTCCTTTTTCATTTTCAATTCTATCGGCTTCGTTTCTTAAGCTTTCAAATATTTCAGCAGCTCTGTGAATATTTAATTTTTCAATAGTAATGGATTGTTTCACACTTGCTCGTATTGATTTGGTAACTTCGCCTAAGGTTGCACCTTGCAAAATTGCATCAACTGCGGTTTCCAAAGAATCCGATGAAACATTTTCCATTAATTTATTTAATTTTTCCAAAATGGATTTATTGTTTTCTTGCGATCCTGCCACTCTGTATTTTTGCAAATATTCCGTTCTTTTTTTAATAATTTCACTATTATCTGTTTTTTCCGGAATTCTATCTTCTTTAACATTAGCATACATGTTATTGCCAACAATAACATCTTTTCTTTTAGAAATATTTTTATTGCGGGCATCAACAACCTTTTTAATTTCGGCTTGAACAAAACCGGTTTTCAATGCTTCAATTATTCCACCTTTTTCTTCAATATTTTTGATTAGCTTCAAAACTTCTTCGGCAACATCATGAGTAAGTTTTTCAACATAATAAGAGCCGCCGGCCGGATCAATCAAAGAATCGAGATGCGATTCTTCTTTTAAGATTATTTGAACATTTCGTGCAATTCTTCGGGAAAAATCATCTGTAGTTCCAAAAACCTCATTGAAGGGACTGGTTGTTAAACTATCAACCCCACCAACAACCGCCGAAAAGGCTTCCGTGGTAGTGCGAAGCATATTTACATATGGATCTAATTTGGTTTGAAAATACTCTGAAGTTTTTGCATGAATAAACATTTTTTGTGCTTCGGAATCGCCACCGAATGCTTTCACTATTTTTGCCCAAAGTAATCTCGCCGCTCTAAATTTTGCAATTTCCATAAAATAGAAAGTGCTGATTCCAAATGAAAATTTAATTGATTTTGCGGCAATATTAATGTCAATTCCGCGTTCGGTTAACTGAGCAAGATATTCCGTAGCCGTTGCCAATGCAAAAGCTAATTCTTGCACGGCAGATGCCCCCGAATTATGATACGGCAATCCACTGGCAGATACTGTTCTGATTTTTGTGGAATTTATGTTTTCAATAACCGCTTTCATTTTTGCGAATGCAAACTCTAAACTAATTGGTAATTCGCCGTATACGGAAAGATATCCGATTGGGTCTGCAGTAATTGCACCTTTAATTTTTTTTAAATCGATGTTATTCTTTTTTAAATAAGCTTTAAATATCGCTAAAAAAGGAAACGCGGAAAATCCCGCATCTATCTCAATCGGGTAGTTTGAAATATCAATTCCGTCAAAAGCCCTTTCCAAACTATTAATACCCGAAATAGAAACGCCGTTGCCAACATCTTTCTTTTCGGCATAATCAGCATCTAATCCGAATTTAGTAGCCGTATCTAATTTTATATTAATTGTATTCAGACCTCTCTGCAAATCGTTTTTTAAGGCTGCATTTAAATCTTCAGCCAAACCACAAGATATTTCCTGACTAATATTCCACGGCTTAACTAAATAACCTGCAGCTGAAGTTCCTCTTACATAGTCATTTGAACCGGAAATATTGCTTAGGTGTGGTAAATTTTTAATGTCGGATTGTGTGTAAATTGGTTGGAGGGTAATGTTTTCGTAAGTTTTTGTAAACAACTTCTCAAACGGGGCTCCTTTTAAATCCGTTTCTACTTTCAACTTCCATTCGTCAAAAGTCGGGGGGGCAAATTCATCCAATAAGTTTAGCTCTTTCTCAAGCCTTACTTCGGATTTGCTATTTAATTCTTCGGACATCTCTCGTCTCTCCACTAATTAGATTTGTCAATAAAAATCAAATTCTATAAAGACTTATTGTGACATCATA
>CAZCBD010000085.1:2201-10837 GCA_964496755.1 uncultured Melioribacteraceae bacterium | reverse complement strand
TCTGCCAATTGTGGCTTCATCGGCAAATTCCAAATCGCCGCCAACAGGCAAACCACGTGCTATTCTTGTTACTTTTATTCCAAAAGGTTTCAATATTTTGGCAATATAAAGAGAAGTAGTTTCACCTTCTGTATCAGGATTAAGTGCCAAAATTATTTCCTTAATTTCATTTTTCGAAACTCTATTAATTAACTCTTTAATTTTTAAATCTTCAACGCCAATGCCCGAAAGAGGAGACAAAACACCGCCTAAAACATGATATATACCATGAAATTCATTTGTTTTTTCAATTGCAATTATATCACTAGCTTCTTCAACAACACAAATTGTAAAAGAATCGCGCTTCGAAGATTTACAAATATCACATTCTACATCGGTAGAAATATTATAGCAAGTCTCACAAAACCGAAGATTATTTTTTACATTTTCCAGTGCAGAAATTAAAGAAGGAATATTATTTTCTTTATGTTTTAAAATATACAGAGCAAGCCTTTGTGCGGTTTTACGCCCAATTGAAGGAAGCTTGCTCAATTCATCTATTAAAATCTGTAACGGTTCGGCAATTAACATTTTAAATTAAAATCCCGGAATATTTAATCCAGGTGGGATCATACCCTTTGTTACCGCAGATAATTCTTGTTCAGCCATCTTACCGGCCTCTTCCAATGCTTTATTGACTGCCGCAACCACCAAATCTTCCAACATTTCTTTATCATCAGAATTAATCACTTCATTATCAATTTCTATTGAAACAATTTCTTTTTGACCATTGGCAACAGCTTTTACCATTCCACCACCACTTTCGGCAGCTACGGTTTTATTTACCAAACCATCTTGAACTTTTTGCATTTCGGCCTGCATCTTTTGCACCTGCTTCATCATGCCGGCCATTCCACCTTTCATCATTATTAACCTCAGATTGTTTTATTATTTTGTTTTCAAAATTTAATAAAAAAAATTTATACTAAGAAATTTATGAAATTAAATATTACATTTGTATTTTAAATAATAAGTATTCACAAGCTTAGAGATTTTATGTTTACAAAATACGGGTATTTCACAATTGGAATTGTTTTATTAATTTCAATTGTTATTTTTATTCTAGCTTATATTTCGGAAAATAATTTTTTTAGGTACCCACTTGCTATTGCCGGATTTTTGCTTCTTATTTTTACTTTAAATTTTTTCCGTGATCCGGAACGATTTTCCCCCAACAAAGATAATGTGATTGTTTCTCCTGCCGATGGCAAAGTTATATTAATCAAAGAAGTTTTTGATAACAAATATATTGGCCAAGAAGCTATTCAGATTTCAATTTTCATGTCCCCATTAGACGTACACATAAACCGTATTCCATTATCAGGAACAGTGGAATACTTAAACTATGTTGAAGGGAAATATTTAATAGCAAGCAACGACAAAGCCGATTTGGAAAACGAAAGAAACGAAATAGGTATTTCTAACGGAAAAGCAAAAGTATTTTTTACGCAAGTTGCCGGTTTCATGGCAAGAAGAATAATTTCCGAATTGCAAGCCAACCAACAAGTAAACATTGGCGAGCGTTTTGGAATGATTAAATTCGGTAGCAGAGCAGATATTGTTGTTCCTAAAAACTACCAACTAAAAGTTAAAGAAGGTCAACAAGTTTACGCTGGTGAAACAATTTTATTCGAGTATAAAAATGAAAATTAAAATTTCTCGTTCAATATTTCCAAATTTCTTTACTTTGTTAAATGCCTTTTCAGGGTTTTTATCAATCATTTATGCCAGCAAAGGTGAATATCAAACTTCTATCTATTTAATAGCTTTTGCGGCAATTTTTGATGCCTTGGATGGAATGGTTGCCCGACTCACAAAATCATGTTCCGAATTTGGCGTTGAATTGGATTCACTTGCCGATAGCATAAGCTTTGGTGCCGCACCGGCTTATTTGGTTTACAAAACCGCACTTTTTGAATATGGTTATTTGGGACTAATTATTAGTGCATTACCTTTACTTTTCGGCATTTACAGATTAGCAAGATTTAATGTTGACTTGGATAATTTCGATAAAACAGTTTTTTACGGCTTGCCTATTCCATTTCAAGCAATAACCACAGCAATTTATATTTATTGCTTTTATCCGTTTTCGGAATTACATGCCGATTTATTGATTGCCTTAATTTTACTTCTTTGTTTTTTGATGATTAGTAAAATTAAATATCCGGTGCTACCTAAACTTACCGCAAAAAACCTAATTAAAACTCCAATTCTAACTTCGTACATTATTTTATCGTTAATTACGGTTTTAATTTGGGGTAAATTATTTATTTTCATCTCATTAATTACATTTGTAATTATCGGAATAATAAAAGCAATATATTTTTCACTATTTCTTAAAACTAAAACACAAAAGGTGTAACTATGGCAGCTAATAAATTATTATTCGGTTTTTTAAGCAACATAGGAATTGGCGAATATTTACTCATTTTTTTACTTGTTCTGCTTTTATTTGGAGCAAAAAAAATTCCTGAAATTGCCCGAGGATTAGGTAAAGGAATGAAAGAATTTAAAAAAGCCGTTAAGGAAGTGGAAGATGATATTAAAATAGATGACAAAGACGAAGAAAAATAAAAGACAAATAAAAATAAAAAACGAATAAAAATAACTGATAAAAAACAATTGGTGAAGAAATAATAGGTGTCGAAATTGCAGTATAAAAACTTTGCGGAAAAACTTGATCTAATTAAATCCGGTAAATTATCACTTGTTGAAAACGTAAAAGAATTTTTAACCGATATAGAGAAAAAAAAAGATTTGAATGCCTACAATTTTCTATTCGAAAAAGACGCTATTGAATCTGCGGAAAAAATTCAGAAAAAAATTATAAATGGAAACTGCGGAAAACTTGCAGGAATGGTTCTTGCCATTAAAGATGTTATTTCTATAGATAATAAACCACTTTCCTGCTCATCAAATATTTTAAAAAATTTTAATTCAATTTATAACGCAACCGTAATCGATAAACTAATTGAAGAAGATGCTATAATAATTGGCAAAACCAATTGCGATGAATTTGCAATGGGCGGATCAAATGAAAACTCTGCCTTCGGCCCTGTCTTAAATCCAATTAATACAGATTACGTTCCCGGCGGTTCAAGTGGCGGAAGTGCCGCAGCCGTTGCCGCAAATCTTTGCGATGTTTCTCTCGGCACGGATACCGGCGGCTCAATTAGACAACCGGCAGCATTTTGCGGCATTTACGGACTTAAGCCTACCTATGGCCGAGTATCTCGCTACGGTTTAACCGCCTTTGCATCTTCTTTTGATTCAATAGGACCATTTGCAAAAAACATAGATGACTTATCGTTAGTATTAAATGTAATTTCCGGTTTTGATGAAAAAGATTCTACCAGCATTAAAACAGAACAAACCATTTCTACCCCTACCCCCGAACACAAGTTTAAAATTGGTATTCCCAAATCTTTTTTTAATGATGGATTAGATTCGGAAATTAATTCCGCAATTCAGAATTTTATTTCCAGCTTAAAAAATCACAACGTTGAAATAATTGATATCGAATTGCCCCACACGGAATATTCAGTTGCCACTTATTATATTTTAACCACTGCCGAAGCTTCATCGAATTTAGCAAGATTCGATGCTGTTCGTTTCGGACATCGCTCTGAAGAATCTACCGATTTAAATTCAATGTACACAAATTCTAAATCGGAAGCATTCGGAAAAGAAGTGAAACGCCGAATTATGCTTGGAACATATGTTCTTTCGGCAGGATATTATGATGCATATTACAAAAAAGCTCAACAGGTTAGACGATTATTTAAAAATGATTTTGACAAAGCTTTCGAAAAAGTTGATTTAATTTTAACTCCAACAACACCTACACCTCCATTTAAATTAGGCGAGATGATTGACGATCCTCTTCAAATGTATTTAATGGATATTTATACCACTCCGGCTAATTTAGTCGGGTTACCCGGAATAAATATTCCAATAAATAAAAATTTACTTGGGTTGCCAATTGGCGTGCAATTAATGGCTAATCAATTTGAAGAGAATAAATTATTAAATTTTACAAAATTTATTCAAGAAAATATTATTTAGTGCTTTCTTGAATATCTTTCTGCTTCTTGCAACGAATTAAAATACCCTACTCTAACACGGTACCAGGTTCCTTTTCCGGGAATATTAGCTTTTACAACAAAAGCTTTCTCTCCTTTTTCTTTAAGTCTATTTGCAAATGCTCTGGCCATTAATTCTTTTTTGAATGATGCCTTTTGAACTACAAATAAATTGCCGTCCGAAAATATTACACCTTTAATGATTTTTTCGTGTTTAACATTATATTCATGAACAACTCTTTTTTCTACTTGTATTTCTTTAACAGGTTCAGCAGCTTCTACTATTTTCTTTTTAGTACCTTTAAAAACAATTACATTTTTATTTGTAGCAGTAGAAATATTTGTTTTATCATTTTGCTCAGAATTATTTTTCTTGTTATCGCTTGTTTCTTCGGTAGCATCAAACACATAATCGTTGTCCTCTTTCGATAAATTTTCCGATTCTATGTTTTCTGTAGTTGCCTTTTCCTTTTTAATAAACTCTGTATCACCGTTTTCTAAAAAAGAAACCGCTTTATTAAAAAGTAACTCGACGTTTTTATCGTCAGAAATATCAAATTCAAATTTATCAGTTGCAACTGCAAGAGTTGTTTGCGATTCATTTTTAATCATTCTGCCAATTTCATCATAAACCAAACTACCAACCACAGCATATTTTTTAGATGTTTTATTAAACAAATATTGAGTCTTCACTTTCCCGATTCTATGTCCCAAATCATCTGTTTTAGTGCTTTTTTTGTAAACCAATAAACTCCAAACAGAAATTTTGTTATCCAATTCTCTTACGTTTTTAGTGTCCAAATAAAATATGCTTTCACTATTTTCATCAATTACTTTCCACTTTTTGTTTGCTTGTGCAAAAAGAGAAAACATACTAATTAGCAAAATAAATGTAAGTATAAATAACTTTTTCATTTTCTTTTATCCAAATTTGAGTTTCAGATGATATAACGTTTCAGATAATATAAGAAAAATATATCATTGATTAAATTAATTAAAGCTTAAATAAAATATTATCAATTAATCTTGTTGAACCTACTTTGCAAGCAATTAAAATAAAGTATTCATTTCCCTTTTTCAGATTTGAAACAATTTCAAAACTTTTTGAATCAACAATCTTAATATAATCTAATTCGGCCGAATCAACATTACTTATTTTTCTTACACCGGCAGATATTAAATTTTCAGTTTTGTATTCTCCGCTTAATGCTAATTCCTTCAAGCTTAAAATAGTTTCATTTAATATTAACGACTCTTTTCGTTCTTTATCAGACAAATAAACGTTTCGTGAACTCATAGCCAATCCATCTGCTTCGCGAATTATTGGAGCTATAATTATTTTAATATCAAACTTTAAATCATTAACCATTCTTTTTATAATTGCGGCCTGCTGTGCATCTTTTTGTCCGAAAACAACAACATTCGGTTTAACGGCATTAAATAAAATTGATACAATTGTAGTAACCCCCCTAAAATGAGAAGGTCTGCTTTCGCCCTCTAGTTTTTGTGAGATACTTTCAACATTCACATACGTTTGAAAATTATCCCCATATATTTCCTCTTTCTCGGGAAAAAATAATACATCAACATTTTCTTTTTCTAATAAGCTAAAATCTTTTTCGAAATTTCTGGGATATTTATCCAAATCCTCATTTTGTGCAAATTGAGTGGGATTAACAAAAATGGAAACTACAACAATATCAGCATGTTTTTTTGCTTCGCGAATTAAAGATAAATGCCCTTCATGCAAAAAACCCATCGTGGGAACAAAACCGATAATTTTTCCTTCGGCAATTCTGGAGCTTGAATATGCTTGCATTTTTTTTACGGTTTCAATTATTGCTGTCATTTATTTATCCTTTTCGGCTTTTTCAACTATATTTATATTAAACACAATGGCACGATATGTATTGTAAGGATCATTAGAAATGATAGTTATGGTTCTACTCATTTTCCCCAATCTATCGGTTGTATCATAATCAATGATAATTTTTCCGGTTTCGCCCGGTTTAATATATTTAGTGGATTCATAGGCAGACAAACAAGAACAGGATGAACGAAGATACTGGATCATTAAAGTTTTTTTTCCAATGTTTTTAACTCCAATTTCCCGATGTAAAATTTTTCCTCTTTCAACATCGCCAAAATCAACAAAATCTGTTTCCAGTTTAATTAAAGGAACATTTTCCTTTAATCTTTCCGCTTCTGTTTTTTTTATGATATTAGCAGTAAAAGTAACTCGCACCTGTTTGTTTTTAGGATCGTTAGAAAAAACATAAATATGTTTTTTTTGTGGTCCTATTCTTCTGTATGTATTGAATTCAATACGAAAATAAGTAGAATCTTTCGGAGCAATATTAGTTTTTTTTGTTAATACCGCCGTACAACCACACGAAGTATTAATTTTAATTAATTTCAAATTTTCGGTACCAATGTTTTTAACTTTAAATTCATGAGTTACCAATTTACCTTCTTTAATATTGCCGAAATCATACTTCATTTCTTCAATTTTAATATGCGGTTGTGCAAATAATGCAACCGAAAAAAACAATGAAAATATAAGCCCTAATGTTTTCATTTCTTCACCTTAATAACAAAGTTTTTTAAATAGTTTGGTTCTAAAAAATCGTAATTGTAATCTATTAAATTTTCTCCATATTTTTCAGCCCATTTTGCAACAAATAAACTATTTGGCGCAGAAATTATTTTGGAATCAAAGAGTAATTCATCTTTTGTAATAAAGCTATCAATTTCATCTTTATCTATTATAAAAACATCTTTTAATTTTCTAACCACAAAATCTTGTTTTTTATATTTCCCCAAATAAAATTCGTCCGAGTTTACTTTTGTGACTATAGAAAAATATTGTTCGCTAGGAAGATTATTCCCTATTTGAAAAGCCAAAGCATCGAAAGTAGGAACGGGAATTATTCCTTTGTTGCCTGCAATTGCAATCCCTTTGGCTGTTGCTAATCCTATTCTTAATCCGGTAAAGGAGCCGGGCCCAATTGAAACGGCCAATATTTTAACATCAGATATTTTTAATGTTAAATTATTTAATGTTAAATCTATTAAACTTAAAAGTTTTTCAGAGTGAATATTTTTCTCGTTTATTGTAGTTTCAGAATATTTTCCATTCTCTTTTAATACTGCAACCGAACAAATGGGGCCTGAAGTTTCTATGGCTAAAATCGGATAGTTCATTTGGTTTTCACTAATTTATTTTAATATCACTTATTTTTTAAATACAAAGATCTCTCTTTCACCCGAAGTTAAAGTATCAATTTTAACTTCGTAATAATGTTTTGGTAATACCTCGGGAATTAATTCAGCCCATTCAACAAATTTATATGCATCTTCATCCGATAAATATTCGTTAAAACCAATATCAAAGAGCTCCTCGCTATTTTTCAAACGATAAAAATCAAAATGATAAATTTTTTCTTTACCTGAGTATTCATTTACAATTGAAAATGTTGGACTTGATGAATTGTCAATATTTAAATATTCACAAATTGCTTTAACAAAAAAAGTTTTCCCTACTCCAAGGTTACCATTCAAACAAACCAGCGATCCCTTTTCAATTTTATTAAAAAATTCAATTGCAAATTCTTTCATTTCAATTTCCGATTTTACTATTTTATTCAACAATTCTTTCAAGATTTACTCTCCAAAGTAATTACCGGCAAAATCATTTCTTCCATTGAAATTCCACCATGCAAAAAAGTATCTTTATATTGCGACAAATATTTATGATAGTCATTTGGATAAATAAAATAATAATCTTCCTTTGCAAAGATATAATTTATTCCTATTCCTTTATTCGGCAATTTAAAATCGATCGGATTTTTCAGAAAGACAGCATTTTTCTGATCAACTTTTAAATTCCTACCGTATTTAAATCTCAAATTATTTGAAGCTTCTTTATCGCCCAAAACTTTTGCCCCGCGCATACTTCGTATTGAACCGTGGTCGGTTGTTAAAACAATTTTTGCATTTTTAATTGTTGCAATTTTATTAAATGTTTTAAGAAGTGAGGAATGAGAGAACCAACTATTGGTTAGCGAGCGATATGCCGACTCATTAGGAGCTATTTCTTTTAATAAATCAGAATCGGATCTTCCGTGGGCTATCATATCTAAAAAGTTTACAACAACTGCTAATAAAGCTGTTTTTTTATGCGACAAAACATTATGCTCAAAACTTCTACCTACTTCGGGATCAATAATTTTTAAATACTTCATTTCATTTTTTAAATTAACTTTTAATCTGTCGATTTGATTTTGAAGTAAATCCTTTTCGTAGTTATTCAAACCCTTTTCATCATCACCGTTTTTCCAAAACTCCGGAAAATATTTTTCAATTTCGGATGGAAATAATCCGCTAAAGATCGCATTTCTTGCATATGCAGTAGCTGTTGGCAAAATCGAAAAATAAAAATCCGATTTAATATTAAAATTTTCATGTAATTTTTTTTCCATTCCTCGTTTTTCTAATATTGATGGACAACACCTT
>CAZCBD010000085.1:1019-2191 GCA_964496755.1 uncultured Melioribacteraceae bacterium | reverse complement strand
TTTCCATTATTAACCATTGGTCATAACGTAAGCAATCAATTACAAAAAAGAAAACCGGACCGTTTCCATTAATATTTGGTTTTACGTAATTGCTAAAAATATCAGTAGAAAACACAGGGGTTTCCGGAGCATTAGGATTATTTACCCAATATTTATATTTCCTTTCAACAAATTTAGAAAACTCTCTATTGCAATTTCTAAATTGTTCCGTAAACATTTGCCTAAGTTCCGAATCCGGATGATCATCCAATTCCAGATCCCATCCCACCAATTTCAGATAAATATCTACCCAATCCTTATACTCCAGCCTTTCATTAAGTTTCTGAGTAATGGCATTAAAATCAGAAATATAATCTTTAGCTACTGCTTGTGTAGATAATTCTTTTCTTTCAAGAAACTTTTTACAAATCAATAAAATTTGAGAAGGTAAAATAGGTTTAATTAAATAATCATCAATTTTATTTCCAATTGCTTCATTCATCAAACTTTCTTCTTCGCTTTTAGTAACCATTACCACGGGAATATTTTTATTAATTTCTTTAATTCTTGCCAAAGTTTCCAACCCGCCAATTCCGGGCATCATTTCATCTAAAAAAATTATATCGTAATGTTCCGATTTCACTTTTTCCAAAGCATCTTCACCATTGTTGGCTGTGCTTACGTCATAATTTTTTTCGGTTAAAAATAGAATGTGAGACTTTAAAAGTTCAATCTCATCATCAATCCAAAGTATTTTATTTTTTTTATCCATTTTATTCCTAATTAATTGAAAGATGAACTTCTAATCCAAACTCATTAGTTACTGTTTTCGGAATTTGTGAAGCACCTTCCGGTTCTATTACTGTTCTTCTGTAAAAAATCGAAGTGGAAACTTTAGAACTCATTTGATATTTAACTCTTGGTTCAAACACTGTTCTGGCTGTTCCATCCAAAGATTTTTCCTCCATTTCGGTTGGTTTAAAATAATAAACTTTTTTGGAATTTTTGCTTGAAGTATAACTGAATGAAATAGCAATATCGTTTTTCAAATTTAACCCGAATAAAGGTAATTCGAAACCTGATTTAGAAAAACTAACATCGAAACTGATTTCGTTTGAAGCATTTTCGGAAATATTTCCGGTAATATTCAAATCATAAGTGTTTTTTAAATTGTATTTAAATGAACCTGAAAA
>CAZCBD010000085.1:0-1009 GCA_964496755.1 uncultured Melioribacteraceae bacterium | reverse complement strand
CCGCCAAATAATGATTTAAATCCGAAATTCATTCCCAACAAAGGCTGGAATCCTGAAGATACGCGCATACTTGATATTTGATCGAAACCATCAGTATTTTTTATTCCCTGAGAAAAATTAGATGAAAAACCGTGCGTAATTGTCAAACTGGAAACATATTTTTTTAAAAATGAAATATTTTGTAAACCCGACCAAGTAAATTTCCAGTTTGGCCTAGGAAGATAAAGTAAAAGTTCCTTTGGTAAAAATTTTGATAAGAAAGGCAGTGATTCCAAACCATTTGTAAAGGCTTCTGCAAGTAAAAGAGATTTTGTTTTGGTTGTGTCTTCAAAACCACCATGAGATTTATAATATTCATAAACACTTTTAGGGCCGTTGCCTAAAAGTGGAGTTGAGAAAAAGGACTTAGCTAAATTTGTGGTTATATTCGGTGAATTATAAATAGTTGTATCTTTTGATGTATTGAATGATTCCGAAATATTTTTACCCCAATTCACTTTCCAATTTATATCTAATTTGGCTCCTTTCCACAGAGGTTTCGAAGTTGAAATAGACAAAGTGTTGTTTTTTGTATATTTGTCTATAAATGTTCCATCAATCGCTCTTTGACCGGCGTACCCTGATAAGCCTAACATGAAACTGCGAGAAGGACCGTTTTCCGGACTTTCAAAGAAACTCCAAAAATTATAAAATCCGGTTTGATCTGATTTGAGTCCGCTTACGGAAACCGAATATTTGTTGCTGTATTGTATTCTAATATTGTTGTAACCGAATATGGTATATTGAATAAAAGATGCTATATATGACAAACCTGTGGTAAAGATTGACGGACCGGTATCGATTTTTGATGTATCCTGTATCTCCTGATTCGTTTTATTTTCATCTTCCTTAGTCTTTTTTCTACTCCGGCTTCTTCTTTTCGGTTTGTTTATTTTTCGATTCTGCAATACCGACCCGAAAATTGATTTCCCGATTTTTTCTAAATTAATATTAAAACCGATATTAAAAT
>CAZCBD010000084.1:0-11038 GCA_964496755.1 uncultured Melioribacteraceae bacterium | reverse complement strand
AAAGTTTTATCTGAAAAACACACACAAAATATTATTGAAATTATAAATGCACATACCTTAAATATTAAAAATAAAAGAGTGCAAATAGAAAATTTAAAAGAAATAAACCGAAAATTTAAAGAACGAGTTATGTATTGGGTTTATTCATAGTTTATAAAAAAGTTTGAGAAAATAAATGATACAAAAAGAAATAATTATTAATTCATCCACAACACAAACAAGAGTGGCTATAACCGAAGATAGCAAACTTGTTGATTTTTTTGTGGAATCTTCAGAAAAAAGAAGAACGGTTGGCGATGTTTATTTAGGCAAAGTTGCAAGAGTTTTACCCGGCATAAAAGCGGCATTTATTGAAATAGGTCAGAAGCATGATGCCTTTTTACACTTTTCCGATATAGGCGACCGCTTGGATGCTTTACAAGGAATTTTTACGGGAAATATAACCGACGATATTTATGACGACGATGATGACGACGATGATAATGGTAGTTCAAAAAATAATCGCCACATAAATATTGAAGCAATTTTAAGCAAGATTAAAAAGGGTAATGAAATTTTAGTGCAAGTTATAAAGGAACCTGTTGGAAATAAAGGTGTTCGTGTTACTTCTTCTATATCGTTGCCCGGCCGATTTTGTGTTCTTCTTCCGTTCGATAAAAAAGTCGGAATTTCAAAAAAAATTCAAGATTTTAAAGAACGAAGACGCCTAAGAAGATTAGCCCGAAGCGTTATTCCCAGAAATTGCGGTTTAATTATAAGAACCGCAGCACAAGATCAAACCGAAGAAGCTTTGGAAAGTGATTTGAAATTTTTAATGAAAACTTGGGAACAAATCTTACACGATGCTCAAAAAAGTAACCCTCCTAAATTATTATATGAGGATGTTTCTACTACAATCAGTGTGTTCCGAGATTTTTTCACTCCCGATATTCAAAAGGTTTTTGTTGATTCAAAGAAAATGTTCAAAGAAATTAGAAACTATTTAAAGTTAATTCAACCGGAATATCTTGATAAAATTGAATATTACAAAGATGATGAGCCGATTTTCGAGACATTTGGATTGGAAGAACAAATAAAAACAATGATGGGCAGAAAAGTTTTTCTTCCGAGTGGAGGGCATATTGTTATTGAACCGACAGAGGCAATGTATGTTATTGATGTAAATTCCGGTAGATATGCTGCAAAAAAAGAACAAGAACTGAATTCACTGAAAACGGATTTGGAAGCATCACGGGAAATTGTGCGCCAACTACGCTTGCGTGATATTGGCGGACTGATAGTTGTTGATTTTATTGATTTGGCTGATGATAAAAATCGAAAGAAAATTTATGATGAATTGAAAAAAGAATTTAAAAAGGATAGAGCAAAAACAGCTTTATTGCCGATGACGGATTTCGGATTAATTCAGATTACTCGTCAAAGAATACGTGAAAATATAATTCAATCTACAAATGAAGTTTGCCCTTATTGCAGAGGAACCGGCTTACTTACAAAACGTTCCAATTTAATTCATGATATCGAAGATTGGTTGAAACGATATAAAATGGTTGGAAATGAAAGGAAATTAGTTTTACATGTTAATCCTCATTTGGGAAGAGAATTGAAAAAGGGATTTATTTCAAAATTAACAAAATTAAAATTTCGCTATGGAATAAAACTGATCTTGGAAGAAGATATAAAGATAAGTCCGGATGATTTTAAAATTTATTCATTTGAAACTACCAAGGATTTAACTGAAGAGTTTTCCTAAAAATCAAGTTTTATTGTTTTTTTTATCTTAATTAATATTTGTAATTTTTAAAACTAAAAAAATGTTTTTTCGGAGGAATATAAATGAAATTTTTTATTGATACGGCAAACATTGATGAAATTAAAGAAGCAGCATCAATGGGAGTATTAGATGGTGTTACAACAAATCCATCATTAGTTGCAAAAGAAGGAAAGAATTTTGAGGAATTATTAAAAGAAATATGTGAAATTGTTGACGGACCAATTAGCGCCGAAGTTGTTTCTACAAATTATGATGGAATAATTAAAGAAGCACACGAATTAGTTAAGATCCATAAAAATATAGTTGTAAAAGTACCTTTAATTAAAGAAGGAATTAAAGCTGTTAAAACACTTTCCTCCGAAGGCATTAAAACAAATGTAACCTTGTGTTTTTCGCCTGCTCAGGCATTGTTGGCAGCAAAAGCAGGCGCCACTTACATTTCACCATTTGTTGGCCGGTTAGATGACATTAGCCACGATGGAATGGAATTAATCAGACAAATTATTACAATTTATGATAATTACGGTTATGAAACAGAAGTCTTGGTTGCAAGTATCAGACATCCGCTACATTTAATTCATGCGGCTGAATTAGGTGCTGATGTTGCAACTATTCCTTTTAGTGTTATTACAAAATTATTCGGACATCCTTTAACTGACATAGGCTTGGAAAAATTCCTTGCCGATTGGAATAAATTAAACATGTAGGTAATGAAATGAAACGTACAAAATTTTATGAAATTCACAAAGAATTAGGTGCAAAGATAGTTGAGTTTGCCGGATTTGAAATGCCTATTCAATATGGTTCTATGATTAAAGAACATAATCATGTTCGCAAAACGGTTGGTGTATTTGATGTTTCACACATGGGCGAAGTAATTGTAACAGGTAACCAAGCACTTGACTTTGTACAACATATAACTACAAATGATGCTTCGAAATTAACGCCGGGAAAAGTTCAGTATTCGGCTATGTGTTATGAAGATGGCGGAATTGTTGATGATCTTTTAGTTTATCGCGTTGCCGAAAATGAATTCTTTTTAGTTATTAACGGTTCTAATGTTGATAAAGATTTTGAATGGATGAATAAAAACAACAAATTCGAAGCTGAACTTAATAACCAAAGCGACGAATATTCTTTGTTGGCTGTTCAAGGCAAAAATTCAAAAGAAACAATTCAAAAAATCTGTGCTGATGAAATTAATCTCGAGTATTATACTTTTTTTAAAACTAAAGTTGCCGGCATCGATGTGATTTTGTCACGAACCGGTTATACAGGTGAAATCGGTTACGAAATTTATTTCAAAGGAGATGAATCTGTTGCTCGTAAACTTTGGAATGAATTATTTAATGCCGGGAAAGAATTTGATATTCAACCAATTGGCTTAGGTGCCAGAGATTCTTTGAGATTGGAAATGGGTTATTGTTTATATGGTAATGACATTGATGCAACAACAAACCCGATAGAAGCAGGATTGGGTTGGATCACTAAATTAAAAAAAGGTGCTTTTATTGGTAGCGATGTTATCTCGAAAGTAAAAGAAAACGGCCCTACAAGAAAATTAGTTGCAATGGTAGCAGAATCCAAAGTATTTCCACGCCATGGCTATGATTTAGCTGTTGAGGGTAAAAAAGTGGGGGTTATTACAAGTGGTACCGTAAGCCCTGTTCTAGATAAACCTATTGCTTTGGGTTATGTCGATATTGAGCATGCTAAAGTTGGTAATAATGTTAGTTTTGTGATACGCAACAAAGAAATTCCTGCAAAAATTGTTAAATTACCTTTTATCGACTCTAGAGTATAAAATGAAAATACATGTATTACTTTCGCCATTAAATGTTGATGAATTGTATTTTGCAAAGAAAACAACAGTTGTAATTGATGTTTTAAGAGCCTCATCAACAATTGTAACCGCATTGGAAAACGGAGCAAGAGAAATTGTACCTGTTGGTACAATTGAATTTGCAATGAAAGTTTCAGGGAATGCGTTTGGCGGACAAACCATTCTTGGTGGTGAAAGAAATACAAAAAAAATTGAAGGATTTACCTTGGGTAATTCACCGCTTGAATATACAAGTGATGCTATTCAAGGTAAATCTATTATTTTATATACTACAAATGGTTCGAAAGCCATTGTTAAAGCTAAATTTTCCGAAAATCTATTTATTGCCACATTCAATAATATTAATACGATTACAAAACATCTGATTAAGCTTAACTTGGATATTCAAATACTTTGTGCCGGAGCCTCGGGTATGTTTTGTATTGAAGATACGGTTTGTGCCGGTAAATTAATTGAAGAAATAAAAAAAGAAAAAGAAAATATTGAGCTTTCAGATGCTGCAAAAGCTTCACTTTCCTTGGCTAATAGTTTTGGCGAAAATATAAATAAAATGCTGCATGAATGTGAGCATGGTAAGTTACTAATTGAAAATGGATTTGAAAATGATATCAATTCTATTTCTAAAGTTGGTATTTTCAATGTAATTCCTTATTATAATTCCGGCGTAATTAAAAAAATGGTTTTCTCAGATGAAGAAAGCAAATCTGTTAAAGATAATTAAGCGGGAAATATGTCTGCAAAAAAGAAAATCAAATCTCCTAATAATGAATCCGATTATTTTGTAATATCTTTAGAAAAAAAGAAAAAAATTTTTGGTATTGCTTTAACTTTTTTTTCGTTGATTATTATTTTAAGCATTCTTTCATATTCAGCATTTGATAAATCTAAATTGAGCTACACAATTTCCGACTTTACCAAGATTTTTTCCAACGATCCGGAATATATTCAAAGAGCCGAATCTACAAGAAATTGGCTTGGTTTGTTTGGTGCTTACATTTCCGATTTTTTAATAAATTCTACAATTGGATATTTTTCCATCGTATTTCCAATCATGCTTTTTCTTTGGGGATACACAATTCTTAAAAATAATTACAAAAAAATCTCGATTTATATTTCCAATTTTCTTTTTTCCGCAGCATTAATTTTTTCATTCTTTTTTGGTATGCTTAGAAAAGAAATGAATATTTTGCCGGATGTAATTGAGTTATCCGGTAAAGTAGGAGATTTTTTTGGGACTGCTATTGGAAGACTATTAGGTGGTTTAGGGAGTATTTTATTTTTTATTGTTGCTCTTTTTGTACTTCTTTTTATTGCTTTTGATATTAAACTCGAATCAATTTTTGAATTGGGTAAAAAAATTGTGAATTTTATTTTTGAAGCTTTTAGTGCAGAATCTAAACCCAAAACTAATACATCAAGTACAATTACATCAAGCACAGTCGGATCACCAAATGATAATCTCATTAAAATTAAAAATCTACGTGAAAAAGAGAATGAAATTGATACTGTTTTTGAGTCAATAAAAAGTAAAAAACCAGCAAGCGATGCGAAAATAGAAAATGCTCCTGAAACAATTCAGGATGAAAATATTGAAAAACCACTTGAAACTAAAATTAGAATAATGCAAACTCGCGAGAACGAGGTTGTTGATCCGGTAGAATCAGTTACCGACGAGATAGTTGAAAAAAACACAACCGGCAAATCACCGGAGGGCAGTTCAAAAGAACAGAAGAAAAATGAGATTATTCCTCCGGTTAACAAAGAAATTGAAGAGAGTCTTCCCGAACAGTGGGAAGAAAAAATTAAATACACACCACCCAAGTTGGATTTATTGACACCTATTCCCGAATCCGAAATAGTCAAAATAGATGAAGAAGAATTAAAAAGAAATGCGGAATTATTAAAAGAAAAACTTTTACTTTTTGATATTGAAATTAAAGATATATCCGTAACTCCGGGGCCTGTAGTTACTTTATATGAATTAGTACCTGCTCCGGGAGTGAAAATCAGTAGAATTGTTTCACTTGAAAATGATATTGCTTTGGCTTTGGCTGCTCACGGAATCAGAATAATAGCACCAATTCCGGGTAAAAGTGCAATTGGTGTTGAGATACCAAACACAAATCCGCAATTAGTTTCGGCACGTTCAATTATTTCGAGGTTAAAAGAAAATAAATATGAATTGCCCTTAGCTTTAGGTAAAACTATTTCAGGAGAAATTTATATCACGGATTTAGCCAAGATGCCTCATCTATTGATTGCCGGTTCAACAGGTTCAGGCAAATCCGTTGGAATAAACATGTTGATTACAGGTTTGATTTATTCCAAACATCCTTCGGATATAAAATTTGCAATAATTGATCCGAAAAAAATCGAACTTTCATTTTATCAAAAATTGAATAAGCATTTTCTTGCTGTTTCTCCCGATATCGACGAGGAAATAATTACAAATCCTCAGAATGCATTGATTTTACTTAAATCATTGGAAATCGAAATGGAAAAACGTTACGACAGGCTTTCAAAAGCTCAAGTTCGTAATATTGTAGATTATAACATTAAAGTTACAAATCCCAAAACCTGTCCGCCCGACAAAGGGGATATTAAACATTATAAGATGCCTTATCTTGTTGTTATTATTGATGAATTGGCCGATTTAATGATGACTGCCGGAAAAGATGTTGAAACACCGATTGCACGATTGGCACAATTGGCAAGAGCCGTTGGTATTCATTTGGTAGTTGCAACCCAAAGGCCTTCGGTAAATGTAATTACCGGAGTGATAAAGGCGAATTTCCCTGCGCGGATAGCATTCCAAACTGCAACCAAAATAGATTCACGTACAATATTAGATATGAAAGGAGCAGAACAATTACTAGGCCGTGGGGATATGTTATTCTTACCGGGAGGCTTGCCTAAACCCGTACGTATTCAAAATGCTTTTATTTCCACCGAAGAAGTAGAAAAAATTACTAACTATATTTATGTGCAGCAGGGTTATTCAAAAAGATACTTTTTACCTTCATTGGTTGAACAAAAATCGATTTCCGGTGGAAGCAATTTATCCGATTTGGATATCATGTTTGAAGATGCAGCTCGTGTTATTGTATCTCATCAGCAGGGAAGTGTTTCGTTGTTGCAACGAAGATTAAAACTTGGATATTCAAGAGCTGCTAGAATTGTTGATCAGCTTGAAGAGGCTGGTATTGTTGGCCCATCCGAAGGTAGTAAAGCTCGCGAAGTATTAGTGGAAACCGAAGAAGAACTTGAAACTATTTTACGTAATCTTTGAGAATTAATTATGAAGTTTTTTTTTCTATTTATTTTTTTTGTTTCACAAAATTTTGCTCAGAATTCAAAAGCTGAAATGTTGCTTTCTAAAATCAAAGAAGATTTTTTTCTGAAAAAGAATTTTAAAGTTCAATTTATTCAAACTGTAAAACAATCGAATAGAGAAAGTGAATTTAGCATTAAAGGTAATTTCTATTTTTCAAATGGAAATGGTTTTAAAATTGAATTGAAAAATCAAATAATTGTTTCTGATGGAAAAACTCTTTGGAATTATAACAAAACTCAAAACCGAACTTTAATTAGTAATTATAGAGATGGGTTGAATGCTTTTTCATTAAAAAAAATATTTGAAGAATATCCGAAAATTTGCACTTTGAAATATAAAACTACGGATACTGAAGAGAAAATAGTTCTTGTACCTCGAAAAGAAAATTTTGAGTTTAAACAAATTGATTTAATAATAAATAATTCAACATTGAAGAAAATTGTGATAACTGATAATTCGGAAACAATTTATATTACACAATTGTATGATTATCAATTCAATTTAAATTTAACAAAAAATTATTTTATGTTTATTTCTCCGGAAGGTGCTAAAATTGTTGACCTCAGATAAAAGCAAAAGTAACTCGAAAAAATTTTTCAGTTTATTCATTTCAATTACATTGATGATTTTATTTTTATTTTTAGCTTTTAAAGATGTAAATGTTTCACAAGCTTTTTATAAAATTTCAAAAATATCATTTACATATTTAATTGTTTTTATAGCGGTATTTTTTATTTCTCATGTTTTAAGAGCATTACGTTGGAAAGTTATTTTAAGTTCTGTTAAATCCGATATTAAAATAAAAAATTTATTTGGTTCAACAATGATTGGGTACGGAGTTAATTGTATTGTTCCTCGCTTAGGCGAAATTTATAGGCCGTCTTTTTTAGGTAAATTGGAAGGACTTTCCCGAACAGCTATGTTTGCTACCATTATTGTTGAAAGGGTTATCGATATTTTGTTTTTGGGAATTTCCGTTTTGGTTAGTATTTCAATTTATAACGGAAATCTTTATGCTAAGTTTTCGTGGCTGAATGATTCGCTTTGGGTTGGAATGCTTTTGATGGTTTTTTTAATTTTGATAATTCTATTTGTCATTAAATTCAAAGATAAATGTAAAAAGTTAATTTTGTCTCCGCTAACAAAAATTTCACCTCGTATTGCACAACGATTCGAAGATATTTTTCATCAACTTGTTGAAGGATTTGCAACAATAAAAACGAAAAAACAATTCTTCAGTGTTTTGCTATTGACAATTCTTATTATGCTGATTTACGGATTAAATTCATGGATTGGCTTTTACATGATCGGGTTACATGAATTTAAAAGTGTATCTTTTGAAATGGCATGGGTGGTAATGACAATTAGTGCTTTTGGCATTGTGATTCCAACACCGGGTGGTACAGGTTCGTATCACTTTTTAGTGATTGCCGCACTTAGTTTATATGGAGTTTCTTCAACTCTTTCTGCTGCCTATGCGGTGCTTACTCATTTAATTTCAACAATTCTTTTTATCGGATCTACTTTTGCCTCGGTCTATTTTTTAAATAGAAGTCTTCCGGAAAAGGAAAAGGTGAATTTTATAAATGTATTTAAGATGCGAACAAAAAATTAAAGACAAACAATTAAATGAAAAAACTACTAATTTTCTTTTGTATCCAAATTTTATTTTTAAAAACGTATGCTCAACTTGATATTTCGGGTGGGATGGAAATTGGGCTTAATAATTATCATTCATTGGCAAATTATGTTACAGAAAATCATTTGATAAATGGCGAGGAAATGAAACAATTTGGAACCGGTGTCGGTTTTTTTGCTGAAGCTGCCGTTAATATTTTTCCGATGCACCAACTTGCCTTTGATTTTAATTACACTATTTTTACATTCGATAAGCAAGCAAACTTTCTTGGATTTAAAATTAATGTTTATTCAATTAGACCTTCATTAATTTATTATAAATTTTTATATCGAAGCAATTATTTTTTAATAAAAATTGGTGCTGGCGTTGGGCTTAGGAAAATTCAACTGGAACAAAAAAGCATTTTTACGGATAATTATTGGGGTAATGGCTACGGATTCTTTTTTCGTGGGATAATTAACACTGCAGTTGATAATAATTTTTTTGTGTATCTGGCACTTGAAACCGGATTTGATAAAGTTAGCTCTATTTCAAATTCCGGTAATAGATTAATAAATCCCCGCAACAATGAAAATGTTAATTGTAATTTGTTTTATGTTAAATTTAAGCTTGGCTTAACATTAAGTTTTGGAAATAAAATATGAATATCTTAGAGTCAATTATATTAGGAATAATTCAAGGATTAACAGAATTTTTGCCAATAAGCAGCACAGGGCACCTAACTTTAACCGGAAAGTTAATGAATCTGATTTCCGATGCATATCCGGAGCGGTGGACAGCTTTTATAGCGGTAATTCAGTTGGGAACACTTTTAGCAGTTTTAATATATTTTAGGGTTGATATTTTTAATATTATAAAGGAATTTATAACTCAAAATCTTATTGAACGAAAAAAAATAACAAAACAAACACACAACAGCAAAATGGGTTGGTTTGTAATTATAGGCAGTATTCCTGTGATTATCATAGGATTATTTTTTAAGGATTTTATTGAGGGTGCATTTACAAAAAATCTAACCGTAATTGCCTTTAGTTTGATAATTCTTGGTCTTATTCTCGGTATTTCAGAAAAACTCGGAAAGTTTAAAAAAGGATTAGATGAAATTACTTGGGCCGATGCATTAATAATTGGTATTGCTCAATGTTTTGCCTTAATTCCCGGCTCATCCAGATCGGGAACTACAATTACCGCTGCTTTATTTATCGGGTTTAAAAGAGAAACAGCCGCAAGATTTTCTTTTATACTTGGCATTCCTGCTATTCTTGGAAGTGGCCTTTTAGAACTTTATCATGCCTTAAAATATCTTAATGCCGATGGTATCTTTATACTAATTATATCTACTATCGCCTCTGCTATCAGCGGGTATTTTGGAATTGACTTTTTGTTAAAATATTTAAGAAAAAGAACTACATTTATTTTTGTATTTTACAGAATTATTATTGGGATAATTATTTTATTATTGATTTCAAATAATGTAATAACTGCTTAGGAGGAAAATTGAAAGATTTGTTAAACATAACCGCAAACGAAAAATTAATAGCTAAAGTAGTAACCAATCTCGGAGAATTTGAAATAGAGCTTTTCCCAAACAAAGCACCGAAAACGGTTGAAAATTTTGCGGGCTTAATTTTAAAAGGTTATTATGACGGAGTAACATTTCATAGAATAATTAAAGGATTTGTGATACAGGGCGGCGATCCGACCGGAACCGGTAGCGGGGGTAACAGTTATTTTGGGGGCGATTTTGAGGATGAATTTCATCCTGAGCTCAAACACGATGCCGAAGGTGTGTTGTCAATGGCTAATCGCGGACCCAATACTAATTCAAGTCAATTTTTTATTACACTTGCTCCGACACCGCATTTGGATAATAAACATTCGGTCTTTGGCAAGGTTGTTTCAGGAATTGATATTATTCGAAAAATAGGTGATGTTCAAACTTCGGGTTATCCGAGCGACAAGCCGATAGAACCTGTAATTATGGAAAAAGTAACCGTTGAAAAAAAATCGTTTAATTGATGGTGAAAATTTAATTGATGGTAAAAAAGGAAAACACAAAATCAATTTATGATTTACCGGAATTTTTAAAAGAAGGAAATCAATTGCCTGTATATTTTTTTACGGGAGTGGATTATTTTACAATTAATAATGCAGTAAAAGTTGCAGTTGAAAAGTTTTCTCCGATGATTGAATCGGATTTCGACAAAGAAACAATCAATGGCGATAAAAATTTAAGTTTTGCAGATATTATTGATATTGCATCAGCTTATCCTTTCGGCAACGGTAAAAAATTATTGATTGTAAAAAATTTTGATAAATTTTCCGATACAAAAATTCTGAAAAATTACTGTCAGAATCCATCGGATACAACCATATTGATAATTACAAATCCCGTGCAGTTAAAAAGTTATAAATCCGAACCCTTTGCAACATTAAACAAATTAGGATATT
>CAZCBD010000083.1:0-11168 GCA_964496755.1 uncultured Melioribacteraceae bacterium | reverse complement strand
TGACGGTAAAGGCATTTATAAAAATCTTCCGCAAAACTTTGACGCTATGAGATACCATTCATTAATTCTTGATGAATCTTCAATTCCGAATGAACTTGAAATAACATCACACTCCGATGATGGTGTTTTAATGGGCATTAGACATAAAGATTACCCTATTGAAGGAATACAATTTCATCCCGAATCGATATTAACAAACTTAGGTTACAAATTAATTGAAAACTGGTTAAACTATGATTAGCAAGCAAATCGAGAAAATTTCAAGTTTAAATAATTTAAGTTTCAACGAAGCTTATGATACATTAAATAAAATTATGAAGGGTGAAGTTAATCAAACTCAGATTACCGCATTATTAATTGCATTAAAAACAAAAGGCGAAACCCCTGAAGAAGTAGCAGGATTTGCAAAATCAATGCAAGATAATTGCATTAGAATTAACAATCATACCGACGCAATTGATTTGTGCGGAACAGGTGGCGACAAATCAGGAACTTTTAATATTTCTACCGCCACGTCCTTTATTGTTGCAGCTGCCGGAATTAAAGTAGCTAAACACGGAAATCGATCAATCTCCAGTAAATCCGGTAGTGCGGATGTTTTAACTGAATTAGGTATAAATATCAATCTCTCTCCTGCTCAATCCGAACAAGCTTTATCTGAAATCGGCATAACTTTTTTATTCGCTCCAAACCATCACCCCTCAATGAAATATGTAATGCCCGTACGTAATGAACTTAAAACTAAAACAATATTTAATATTTTAGGTCCACTTACAAATCCGGCTTTAGTAAAAAAACAATTAATAGGTACTTTTAATAATTCAACCGCTGAAATTATGGCCAAAGCTTCCGGCTTTCTTAATCAGGAAAAAACAATCTTTGTTTGTACCGACAATAAATATGATGAAGTTCTATTAACAGGCAAAACAATTTTATATGAATTTCAAAAAAATAAATCTTTAAGCAAAAAAATAATTTCCCACAATGATTTCGATTACCCGGAAATCGGACTACAACAAATTCAGGGAAGTACTGCAAAGGAAAATGCTCGAATTATTATTGAAACATTTTCAAACAAAAAGAAAACCGCTCAATTCTACACAATTGCAGCAAATGCGGCAATTGTCTTTTATACTTTAGGTATTAAAAATACTTTACTTGAAGCAAAAACTCTTGCCGAAGACTTAATGCTTTCGGGTGAAGCATTAACAAAAATTAATCAATTAAAAATATTCGGAGAAAATATTGTCGTTTCTTGAAAAAATATTGGAAGTTAAATCACACGAAGTAAAAAAACTGAAACAAAAATTCAATTTATCCGATTTTTCTGATTTTGAGTTTTTTACTTCACCTTCTTTGGATTTTGCTAACAAAATAAACCTTGAAAATCAAATTGCACTTATTGCAGAAATAAAAAAGGCCAGTCCTTCAAAAGGAATTATAAACTCGCACTTTGATCATCTGAAAATTGCGAAAATATATATGAAAAATAACGTAGCAGCAATATCGGTTCTAACTGATGAAAAATTCTTTCACGGCAACATTGATTACTTGCACGATATTGCTAAAATTAAAACGGTTCCCCTTTTGCGAAAAGATTTTTTAATTGATACACACCAAATTTTCGAAGCAAAAGCTTTCGGAGCCGATACAATTTTACTTATTTCCGAAGCTTTATCCAAAAATCAAACTACCGAACTAACACATGCGGCAACCGAACTCGGTTTAAGTGTTTTACTTGAACTTCACTCATCAGACCAAATCAATAAAATAGATTTTACCAGAAATAATATTATTGGGATTAACAACAGAAATTTAAATACCTTTGAAGTTGACATTAATTTTACTTTAAACTTAAAAAATTTAATGCCTTCCGATATTTTAATTGTTTCCGAAAGTGGTTTATCAAAAAAAGAAAAAATTACTAAAATTAAAACAAGAAACGTAAATGCCGTATTGGTTGGCGAGCATTTTATGCGAGCCGAAAACATAGATGATTCCATAAATGAATTTAAATCTTGGTGTTTAGATGAAAGTTAAGATTTGCGGAATTACTAATTTAGATGATGCTAAAAATGCAATTGCTTGCCAAGCAGATGCCTTGGGATTTGTTTTTTATCCCAAAAGTAAAAGATATATTGAACCTGCAAAGGCAGAAAAAATTATATCACAATTACCGCTATTTACTTTTAAAGTAGGTGTCTTTGTTAACAAAGAACCCGAAGAAATAAATACAATAATAAACAAAACCAAAATAAATATTGTTCAATTGCATGGTGATGAAACCCCTGATATAATTAACGAAATCAACTGTCCGGTTATTAAAACCTTTAATATAAGTTCGAATTTCGATTATAATGTTTTAAATGATTTTCACAATTCTATTTTCCTTCTCGATTCAGGGTCAAAACAAAATAGAGGGGGTACCGGAAAAACATTTAATTGGGAATTAATACCGCCGAAATTATTTCCTAAAATTATTTTAGCCGGTGGTATTTCAATAGATAATATTGAAAAATTATTTGAATTACCAAATCTACCAATGGCAATTGATCTTTCTTCCTCCATTGAAAAAAGCGAAGGGAAAAAAGACTTACAAAAAATGACAATGTTTTTTTCAAAATTAAATTATTTAAGGTCAAAATGTTAATACTACTTGAACTAGATGCCCCAAGAAAAGACATAGAATTAATAAAAGATAAAATAAAACTTGACGGCTGTATTCCTCATGAAATTCCCGGTGAAAGAAAATTAGCAATTGGAATTACAGGCCCTACTAATTTACTTAAAGAAGAAGAATTTAAAACTCTTCCATCGGTAAGAGAAGTTGTGCGGGTTACGGAAAATTATAAACTTGTGGGCAGACAGATGAAAAAAGAAGATACAATCATCTCGCTTGGAAATAAAAAAATAGGAGGCAATGAATTAACAATTATTGCCGGCCCTTGTGCAGTTGAACAAAAAGATATAATGTTTGAAATTGCAGAAAATCTTAAAAATCTCGGTTTAAGTTTTCTAAGAGGAGGAGCTTATAAACCCCGCTCCAGCCCCTATTCTTTCCAAGGATTAAAGGAAAAAGGTTTGCAAATACTAAGTGAAGTTAAAAAAGAATACAACTTGAAAATTGTTACCGAGTTACTGGATCCAACAACAATAGAAGCCGTACTTGAAGTTGCAGATATTATTCAAATAGGTGCTCGTAATATGCAAAACTTTACTCTGTTAGAACGTGTCGGAGAATCGGGTAAACCGATCTTATTAAAACGAGGTCTTTCGGCCACACTACAAGATTTTTTATTGAGCGCAGAATATATTCTATCTAAACAAAACTTTAATGTTATCCTTTGCGAACGCGGCATTAGAACTTTTGAAAATGCAACAAGAAACACCTTGGACCTAAATGCAATTCCTGTTTTAAAAAACAAATCGCATCTACCGATTTTTATCGATCCTTCACATGGAATTGGAATTAGAAAACATGTATCATCTATGGCTCTTGCCGGTATTGCCGCCGGAGCCGACGGAATTATTATTGAAGTGCACACTAATCCTGCCACCGCCTCTTCAGACGGTTTCCAAACTCTCGATTTTACAGAATTATCAATCTTAATTGACAAAATCAAATTAATGTCACCAATTGTAAACAAAACTTTGAGCTTGAAATGAATTATAATTACCCTGACTTAAATGGAAAGTTTGGTAAATACGGCGGGAAATATGTTCCCGAAACTTTAATTCCCGCTTTACATAATCTTGAAAAAACATATAATGAAATTAAAAACGACAAGCATTTTCAAAACGAATTTATTAACTATTTAACTGAATATAGCGGACGGCCAACCCCGTTAACTTTTGCCGAAAGGTTAACAAAATTTTACGGAAAGGCTAAAATATATTTAAAAAGAGAAGATCTGAATCATACCGGTGCACATAAAATCAATAATTGCTTAGGACAAATATTATTAGCAAAAAGACTTGGTAAAAAAAGAATAATTGCAGAAACCGGAGCCGGCCAACATGGAGTTGCAACTGCTACGGTTTGCGCCAAGTTCGGATTTGAGTGTACAATTTATATGGGCGAAGAAGACGTTCAACGACAAAGTTTAAATGTAAACAGAATGGAAATGCTTGGTGCCAAAGTTATTCCGGTTATATCCGGAAATAAAACCCTAAAAGATGCAACCAACGAAGCAATTAGAGATTGGGTTTCAAACGTTGACAACACATTTTATATAATTGGTTCCGTTGTCGGCCCCCATCCATACCCTGTTATTGTGAGAGATTTTCAATCTATTATCGGAAAGGAAGTTAAAAAGCAAATAATAAACATCGAACAAGAATTACCCGATTACATTGTGGCTTGTGTTGGTGGTGGCTCAAATGCAATGGGAATTTTTTATCCCTTTATTAATGATTTAAAAACCAAATTAATTGGTGTTGAAGCAGCCGGCAAAGGAATAAACACAAGTGAACATTGTGCCTCAATTACTTTGGGCACTGAAGGCATATTTCAAGGAATGAAAGCTTTGCTGCTTCAAAATGAATTTGGACAAATAAACGAAGTTTATTCAATCTCGGCCGGTTTGGATTATCCGGGGGTTGGCCCCGAACATAGCTTTTTAAACCAGTTAAAAAGAGCCGAATATTATTCCGTTACTGATGATCAAGCTTTAGATGCTTTAGAAAGACTAACCAAACTGGAGGGAATTTTACCGGCTTTAGAATCCTCTCATGCATTAGCTTATTTAGATATACTTATGCCATCTACCACTAAAAATGAGTCGGTTATTGTTAATCTGAGTGGACGTGGCGATAAAGATCTTCACACAATTTTGAAAGCGAGATATCAATGAATATAATCAGAAAAAAAATTGAAGAACGAAATAAATTGAATCAAAAAGCTTTAACCTTATTTTTAACGGGCGGATTCCCGAACAAAAATAATTTTGTTGATTTTGCTCTTGATTTAATTGATACCGGAGCCGATCTATTTGAATTGGGAATTCCGTTTTCCGATCCTATTGCCGATGGTACTACAATTCAAAAAACTTCTAAAATAGCATTGGATAACGGAACAACTATTTTCGATGTCTTTGAATATTCGAGAAAAATATCGGCAAAATCAAATATCCCGATAATTTTAATGGGCTATTCCAATCCGATTTACAAAATCGGTTTACAAAATTTTGTTGATCGTGCAATTGAAGCGGGAGTAAAAGGCCTAATAGTACCCGATGTACCTTTTGATGAGTACAATGATTTTTTTAATGTTGATTTAAAAGAATTAAACATAATTCTATTAACAACACCTGCATCGAATAAAGACAGAATTCGGGAAATAGATAATAATAGTAATGGTTTTGTTTATTGCGTAAGTATTAACGGAACCACTGGAAAAGAAAATATCTTTAATAATCAAACCATAAAAAGCATTGAAAAAAATTATAATTTAATTAAAAAAAATAAAATGCAAGTAGGATTTGGAATCAGTTCGAGAAGCGACATAAAAAAAATAAAACATACCTGCGATGGAATTATTGTTGCAAGTTCAGTACTAAAAAAAATGCTTTCAGAAAAAACAAAAATAAATGAAGTTCTAAATTTTGCCGGTTCACTTGCGGAAGAATGTCATAGTGCTTAAAATCTTCCCTTGAGGGGTTTCTTATAAATATCCAAAGGTATCTTGGTTTTACCGCTCCAATTCCAAATCGGAATGGTATCATGAATAATCCAAGTTGCCGAAAGAAGACGAATAGCCGGAATATTCTTGTCTAAAAAGAATTTGAATTTATAATTTATTACACCTTTATTTTTAATTACATCAAATTTTCTGGCAATACTTCTTTTTAATTTTATCGGATTTGGTTTTAACCCGAAGCCTTCTTTTGCCGTCCAACTAGTAGGGAAAAAAAATATTGGATCAGCATAACAATTAATAAAAGGCTTCCCTTGGTTGTTTGGAATTTTAATGCTTTTATGAAAATATTCGGCTTCCTCATTATCAGCATCATATTCCACAGAATCAATTTCAATTAACGCTTGAATTTTCTTTGTATGAAAATCAAAATAATCTTTTAAACGTGTCTTTTTTTTAAGATTAAACTTATTAAGCATCTTTCTTTTTCTTAAATTAAATTCTTTCGATGTTTCATACGGATCTTTCTTTAAGGAAGCTAATAACGAATCGGGGGTTTCGTTTTTAATTTTTAAAGCTTTTTTAACAAAGGAATTTAAAACAGAATCTAACTGCTCTTTATTAAAATTATCTTGAGCAAAAATAATTGAGCAAAAAAACATAAAAAGAAAAGAAAAGCGAAATATCTTCGCCATATTTAAACCTCTGGATTTGACTCAAAAAGATTTTGATCATTTACCTTCCAATAATCCAACATTACGTTTTTTTCTTGTTCATTAACTTTTATCGTTGCTCTTTCCGATTCAAAATCGATACCTTCAACAAGAACATTTCCAAAAACCTCATGAGGAAATGTTTTATTAATAATGGAACTTGAAAAAATTTCATCTTCATCAATTATTCTAATCAGAAAATGAAGCGGTGAACCAATTGGTTTGCAAGTTTTATCAATTTTGGCATATTCGGTTGCTCTTACTATTTTGCCCTTTCGCAAGGTATATTTTATGGCATTTCGTAAAGACTCAAAAGGAATAATCCACTCGGCAGGTTTATTGTTTAGCTTTTTAAAATAAATTGCATCGTCTTTAATTATTTTGTCCAATTCCAAATAACTATCTTCTTTAATTTTTCCATTTTTTTGGTATTGATAAGCTTTTCCTTGGGCTTCTAAAATTGATACAATTTTTTCTTCAAACTCAGAAATTATTTTATTTTCTTTTTCAAGATATAAACTTTTAAAAGTAAACGACATATTTTTTCCTCTTATTTAACTTTTTAAATATACGAAAATATTGTAAAAATTGGAAATAGCTACTTATGCCTTTGTTTTAAGGATTTTATAATTTCTTCCAATTTTACTCCTTGTTCCGATAGCATTACCAACAAATGAAAAAACAAGTCGGAAACCTCATACACAATTTCTTTTTTATTTCTATTTTTCGCGGCAATCACTGTTTCAATTGCCTCTTCGCCAACTTTTTGAATTATTCTATCACTTCCTCTTTTAAACAAAGAAGTTGTATAAGAATTTTCCGGCATCTCAATTTTCCTTTTTTCAATTAAATCAAATAAATAATTCAAAAATTCCAGTCCCTCTTTTTTGTCCTCTCCAAAACAAGTATAAGTGTTTAGGTGACAAGTATTCCCAAGCGGTTGCACTTCAATTAATAATGTATCCGAATCACAATCAGCTTTTATACCTTTCAAAATTAAATAGTTCCCTGATGTTTCACCTTTGGTCCACAGCCTTTTTTTAGTACGACTAAAAAAAGTTACTTTTTTTTCAGCAATAGTTTTGATAATTGCCTCTTTATTCATAAATCCGAGCATCAAAACTTGTTTTGTATCTGCATCAATAATTATTGCCGGAATCAATCCGTTACATTTTTCAAAATTTAATTTATCAATATCAATCATAATCTCACACAAACATTGTTATCTTTTAAATAATTTTTTAATTCTTGAATGTTAATAATATTAAAATGGAAAAGGCTGGCAGCCAAACAGGCATCAACATCCGCTGTTTTAAAAGCTTCTAGAAAATTTTCCATAGATCCTGCTCCTCCGGAAGCTATTACGGGAACATTTACAATTTGAGTAAGCCTACTTAAGAACTCCAAATCATAACCATCTTTGGTACCATCTTTATCCATAGAAGTTAAAAGAATTTCGCCCGCCCCTCTATTCACTACTTCTTTGCACCATTGAAATCCTTCCAGATCGGTTTCAATTTTCCCACCGTTAATAAATACTTTATACTCACCGGCAATTTTTTTTACATCAATTGCGGCAACTACAGCTTGATTACCAACACGTTTAGCGGCATCTGTAATTAACTGTGGATTTTTAACAATAGCCGAATTCAAAGAAATTTTGTCCGCTCCTGCTTTAAGCAATATTTCAATATCCTTTAAGCTTGAAATACCACCGCCAACCGTAAAAGGAATTCTTATGACATTGGCCACATCTTCAACCAATTTTACAAGTGTTTTCCGTTTTTCGTCTGTAGCGGTAATATCAAGAAAAACCAACTCGTCGGCACCCTCTTCGTAATATCTTTTTGATTGCTCAACTATAGAACCGGCATCTATAAGATTTTCAAAATTAATTCCCTTCACTACTCGTCCATCTTTAACATCCAAACATGGTATTATTCTTTTAGTTAGCAATTTCAGTTAACTCCTTTAAATTAATTTTCTGTTCATAGATTGCTTTACCAATAATCGCCGAATATGCTCCAATTTGTTTTAGTTTGAATAAATCATCAATTGATGAAACTCCACCCGAAGCATATAATTTAATTTCATTCGACCTTAAAATAATTCTTTTATATAACTCAACACTTGGTCCCATAAGCATTCCGTCTTGCGCTATATCGGTAACCAGAAATTTTTTCACTCCCACCGACTTGCAATAATTAATATGTTCAAATACAGATACTTCTGTAATTTCCGTCCATCCTCTTACAGCAATTTTATCATTCAAAACATCGGCAGCAACAATAACTTTATCGGGTGATATATAATTAACTATTCTTTCAAACTCATTTTTGTTACTAACACTTAATGAACCGAGAATTAAATTATCTACCCCGGCGGAAACCAAACTCTTCGCATTGTCGACACTTCTAATCCCTCCACCAAATTCAATTTTCAAATCAGTATTTTTTTTAATTGTCTCTATTTCGGATAGAATATTGATTTCCCCGTTTTTAGAACCTAATAGATCAACTAAATGAATCCAAGATAGATTAAACGAGTTGAAAATTTTCGCTTGTTCTAAAACTGAATTATTATAAACTGTAACTTTGTTAAAGTTACCTTTTTGAAGTCGCACAACATTTCCATTTAAAATATCTATTGCAGGAATTGGGAGCATAGCTAAACCCTTATAAAATTTTTAAGTACTTGGATACCGATTTCACCTGATTTTTCAGGATGAAACTGAACACCATAAAAATTATTTTTATTAATTGAAGCACTAAACTCAATTCCATGTTCCACAGTAGCAACCGTTTCTTTTATAACCGGAACATAAAATGAATTTGCAAAATAAAAATATTCTTCACTATTCAAGCTCTGAAACAGTGGATTTGATAAGTCCATTTTCACTTTATTCCAACCCATGTGGGGTATTTTCCCAACAGTATTCGGAAATTTCTTACATGTGGTATTAAATATTCCTAAGCAAGCTGTATTACCCTCTTCAGTAAACTCGCACAATAATTGCATTCCCAAACATATTCCGAGCAACGGTTTTTTTATCATCCGCAAAAAACTAACCATATTATATAGGGTCAGATTTCTAATTGCAAAAGATGCCTCCCCTACTCCCGGTAAAATAATTTTATCTGCTCTAAGAATTTCCGTTTCTTTTTTTGTTAAAATAAATTCTACATCCAAATCTTTTAATACATTAGCAACAGATGCCGTATTACCGGCCCCATAATCAATTAAAGCAATCATATTACACCTTTTGTTGATGGAATAATTCCTTTTGTTCTTTCATCCAATCGACAAGCTTCATTTAAAGATTTAGCAAATACTTTAAACAAAGCTTCAATTTTGTGATGATCATTTTTCCCTTTTGAACGCAAATACAAATTGGCTTTTAATCCATTTGCTAATGCGCGGAAAAATTCTTTTGTTAATTCAGTTGGATACTCTCCAACCTTTTCTCTTTCGAATTTACATTTAAAATTTAAGAAACTTCTACCACTAATATCCAAAGCACACTTTGCAATTGTTTCATCCATTGGCAAAAAAAAGCCGTAACGCGTTATTCCCTTTTTATTGCCAAGTGCTTCAATAATTGTTTCTCCCAGCGCTATTCCGGTATCTTCAACCGTATGATGTTCATCCACATTTAAATCACCCTTAACTTTTATACTCAGATCTAAATTTGCATGTCGAGATATTTGTTCAAGCATGTGATCAAAAAAGCCGATGCCTGTATTGATATCCGACTTGCCAACACCATCCAAATTCAATTCAATCGAAATATTAGTTTCATTTGTTTCTCTATTGTATTTGGCAATTCTAGGTTTACAAAACATATATTCGGTAAGCTCAATAAAATCATCAAACTCTTTTTTGTTGTATTCAATTCGATTTTTTTGAAAAATAACAGTATCAAGTTCCGTATCTTTATTTACATCTAAAATATTTTTAACTTTAATATTTTCAGTTTGAAGTATCTTAAATGTAAAATCAGCAATTTTAGTTATTTCGGAAAATATTTGATAATTACTGCTTGAAAGTTTTTTAGCAAATGATACCAATCCTTTTGATACAGGTAATTCGAAAGAAAAAAAATCTGCAGAAATAAATATTATATTAATCTTACTCATTTTAGATTCCACATTTGTTCAACAAACAATTCATTTTCCTCTTTTGTCCCTATAGTAACACGCAAACAATTTTCCAACTTTGCTTGATTGCTTCTATCTCTGATAATAATTTTTTGATTTCCAAGTTTTCTAAATATTTCATTGGCACGTGAACTTTTAAAAAGAATGTAATTAGCCTCCGATGGAAAAACTTTTTCAATGAATTTCATTTTTTTCAGTTCCTTTTCCATTTTCTCACGTTCGGAAATAATCATTTTCACAAAATTTTTTTTTCGTTCCAAATTATTAAATGCAGCAAATAAGGCATTGCGAGTGAGCTTATTAATATTGTATGGTGCCTTCACTTTGAATAGAGTTTCAATAATTTGTGTGTCCGCAATGCAATACCCCAATCGCACTCCGGCCATTCCCCACGCCTTAGAAAAAGTTCTTAAAATAATTAAATTAGATAATGTTTCAACTTCCGAAATAATGCTTTCATTTTCACAAAAATCAATATAAGCTTCATCAACAATTACAATTGAGTTTATATTATTACAAATTTCTTTTATATCATTTTTATTAAGCAAATTACCTGTTGGATTATTTGGAGAACAGAGAAAAACTAATTTTACTTTATTTTTTATGTTGTTGGCAATGGATAGAGTCTTTTCAACATTCAATTGAAACTCATCATTTAATTCG
>CAZCBD010000082.1:0-11352 GCA_964496755.1 uncultured Melioribacteraceae bacterium | reverse complement strand
AACGGCGCTAACATTTATCATCCTTATACATACGAATCATCATACGGAGGACTGTTTTCAAACCTAAACACTTACTCGTTTGCCGGCATGTACTTTTCAAGCGGTGGATTTTCCGCAAAATATGGTAATGCTCTTTCAGGGGTACTTGATTTGACAACTGTAAATGAGCCGCAAGCAAAGAATTACTCACTAGGTGTTTCAATGGCTGCTTTAGATTTTTCAGCCGAGATTCCGATTGTATCAGATAAACTTGCAGTTAGTGTTTTTGCTCAAAAAAGCTATACTAAACCGCTTATGTACTTGAACGGAAATTTGGATTCATTTGTTTCTACCCCGACTTCACAAAATATCGGTTCACATTTTATTTATAAATACAGTGCAACCGGTAGAATCAAATTAATGTGCAGTTTTTCAAATGATAGTGAACGCGTTAAAGCATCACATTTTAATTATAGCGGAGTATTCAATCAGAAATCAGATAATGTTTATTTTAATCTTCAACAAAGTGATATTTATAATAAAAAGCTTTTATTAAAAAACACATTTGCTTTTAATGATTTTTCAAACTTGAATTCATTTGGCGTTTTGATTCTCAATACAAAAGAAAAAGATTTTTTATTTAGAACCGATACCGAATATCAACTGGATAAAAAATTAAAATTAAACTCCGGTTTTTTATTTAACAATAGATTAATAAACTACACCGGAACTATCCCCGATGAAGATTTTGATATATCGCCACAAAACAAATCAAAAAGCATCGACGCAAATATTCTTTTAACTCAATTCGGACTTTATGCAGAACTTGAAAAAGTTGATTTGCTTTCAGTAGATAAATTATCTGCTGTTGCAGGAATTCGCTTTGATTATTTTAAACAATTAAATGTAGGTTGGATCGATCCGAGATTTTCAATATCCTATTCCATAACAAAAAGCAGCAAACTAAGATTCAGCACAGGTATTTTCCAACAACTTCCCAATCCCAAACTGTATTCACCTGAAACGGGTAACCCAAACCTTAAATCGATGAAAGCAATTCACTATATTTTATCTTTCAATAAAAAATATTCCCACTCCGATGAAATTGGAATTGATATTTACTATAAAAGTTATTCCAATTTGCCCATTGCAGACAAAACTAAAAACTATACGAACAATGGATATGGATATGCCCGCGGTCTCGATATTATTTATAAAGGTAAATTTCTTGGTGTTGATGGTTGGATATCCTACGGTTACATTGACACAAAACGGAAATGGATGGATTATAAATCCGAAACGCGCAGCAGTTATGATATAACACACAATTTAAGTTTAATTGCAAAATTTCATATTACTGCACTTTTACAAGCCGGAATTACATATAAGATTTCTACGGGTAGACCATTTACACCGGTAATAGGGACAAATTACAATAAAAAAACAAATATTTACACTCCTATTTTCGGAGAAAAAAACTCCGATTCCTACCCCACTTATCAGCGTTTAGATTTTAGACTTTCTTACTTCTCAAATTTATTTAACAATAAATTCTCTGTTTTTTATATTGAAGCTATTAATATTTTGGATCTTAAAAATATTTTCGGATACAGCTACAACCCCGATTTTTCAAAACGCAGTGAAATTAAAAGTTACTTTGGACGAAGAACAGTAGTAGTTGGAGGGATAATAAGTTTTTAGAAAACTTGTTTTGCAAAATAAATTATACTATATATAAGAAAAGAAAATTTCACAAAAAGTTTTATGATAAAATCTTCAACCAGACCAAAAATGAAAAAAGAGTTAAAACTCTTTGATGTTTTTGCTATAGCAACAGGCACAACATTAAGTGCCGGTTTCTTTTTACTTCCCGGAATTGCAGCAGCACAAGCCGGCCCGGCAATGATTTTAGCATACATGCTTGCAGCAATTCCCTTGATTCCCGCAACCTTCAGTATTGTTGAATTGGCAACGGCAATGCCAAGAGCCGGTGGTGTTTATTATTTTTTAGATCGCACTTTGGGCCCATACATGGGAACAATCGGTGGCCTTGGAACTTGGCTTGCATTAATATTAAAAGTTACTTTTGCACTAGTCGGAATGGGTGCATATGTAAATTTATTTTTTCCAAATGTTCAAATGTTACCCATCGCCTTAGTATTTGCCATTGCTCTTGGTATAGTGAACATTTTCGGCGCAAAAAAGGGAAGTTCGTTTCAAATTTTTTTGGTTTTAGGATTACTTGCAATTTTAATTGCTTTTGTTACAGGTGGTATGGCTTCAATAAACTATTCCAATTTTAATAATTTTTTTGGCAGCGGATTTAATTCTCTTTTATCAACCACAGGTTTGGTATACATTAGTTATGTTGGAGTAACAAAAATAGCGAGCCTTTCCGAAGAAATAAAAGACCCCGAAAAAAACCTACCTAAAGGTGTTTTCTTGGCCTTAGGCACTTCCTTTTTAATTTACGGATTAGGTACCGCTGTTATGGTAGGTGTTATTCCCATGAAAATATTAAGCAACGATTTAACACCCGTTGCTACTGCCGCCGAATTGATAATGGGAACACCGGGTAAAATACTTGTTTCAATTGCAGCACTATTTGCTTTTATTTCAGTTGCAAATGCAGGAATAATGAGCGCATCCCGATACCCGCTTGCTATGAGTCGCGATCATTTATTGCCAAGAAAATTTCAACTCCTCGGCAAATGGCAAACTCCTTCCACTTCTATTTTTTATACAGTTGCCACCATTATTTTAATTTTATTAATTCTTGATCCTACAAAAATTGCAAAACTTGCAAGTGCTTTTCAATTGATGATGTTTGCCTTTGTTTGCCTTGCCGTAATTGTAATGCGCGAAAGTAGAATCGATTCTTATGACCCAGGATATAAATCACCATTTTATCCTTGGACTCAAATTATCGGTATTATTACAGCTTTTTGGCTAATAATTGAAATGGGATGGCTCCCTACTATTTTCAGTTTATCCCTAATTTTAATTTCCACAATTTGGTATTTTAAATATGTTAGGGGGAAAGTTGCCAGAACGGGAGCAATCTATCATATTTTTGAAAGACTTGGCCATTCACGGAACAAAAAATTAGATTCCGAATTAAGAGAAATTTTAAAAGAAAAGGGATTGCGTGCCGAAGATCCTTTTGAAGAAATTGTTATACATAGTCAAGTTTTTGATTTGCAAGAAAAATTGTTTTTTGAAGATGTAGTTGACAAAGTTTCCGATTATTTAAAAAATTTAATTCCATATTCTAAAAAAGAAATTAGCGATTTGTTTATTGAAGGAACAAGAATTGGAGCCACTCCGGTTGCCCACGGTGTAGCATTGCCGCATTTTAGAAGCGAAAGCGTAGAACAAACTCATCTGGTTTTGGTGCGTGCAAAAAATGGTGTAAACCTAACTGTTTACGACCCTCTTTCGCACGAAGAAACGGAATGCACTACTGTAAAAGCTTTGTTCTTTTTAGTTAGCCCCGAAAAAAATCCCGGTAGGCATTTAAGAATTCTCGCTCAAATTGCCAGCAAAATTGACAACGAAAATTTTCTTAATGAATTTTACATCGCAAAAAACACTCAGGAAATTAGAGAAGCCTTAATACACGATGATCGCTGTATTACTATTGAATTAAAACCAAACTCAACAACCTCTGATTTAATTGAACATCAAATTAAAGATATTGAATTTCCGGAAACCGCACTTGTTGCATGGATTAGGAGAAATGAAAGCATCTTTATTCCCAAAGGAAATATAAAATTACAATCCGGCGATAGACTTACAATAATCGGAGACCCGAAAGCAATAAAAACTTTAACAGATAAATATTTAAAAAGATAAATTGCTATGGATACAAAATTTAAAGACCCTGTTTTAAGATTTTTCATTTCATTTATCGGATTAGTTTTTTTCTTTATTGTTTTAAAAAGTTTAAAACAAATCTTTATTCCTTTAACAATTTCTTACTTTCTTTATTTCTTATTTGAACCTTTAAATATTTATTTGACCAAAAAAAAACTCCCATATAGCCTTGCTATCATTATTGATTTTACAATTATAATTATTGTTTTATTTGGAATATCAAACATTATTATTTCTCAATTCAGCAAATTCAGCACCGAGTTACCTATTTACGAACTTAAACTAAATAATTTGATTAGTACTACGGCTTCAAACATTGGAATAAAAGACCCTATTTTTACAAATTTTAACTTAGCCGAAATATTAAAAAGTTTAAACTATGCCGATTTTGCGGGGGGCTTTTTCAATTCTACTTTGAATTTTTTCTCTTCAATGTTCTTTATACTTTTCTTTTTCATCTTTATTTTAAATAGCCATAACAGAATTCTTGAAGTAATAAAAGAAAGGTATCTTGAAATTCATTTAAAACCATCTTCTTCATCTAACAATAAAACCATCCAAGCAAATAAAAACTCCCAAATAAACAAAAGCACTCAAATCGAAAAAACATTCAAAAGCATTACAAAGCAGGTCCAAAATTATATTTTGGTTAAGTTTCTGGTAAGTCTTGCAACCGGAATTTTAGTAGGATTAATATTATTAATTTTTAATGTTGACTTTATAATTGTATGGGTTGTTTTAACTATTCTACTAAATTTCATACCTAATATAGGTTCTATTATTTCAGTAATATTACCAACCCTAATGGCAATTGTTCAATTTGAATCCTTTGCTATTGCATTGATGATGGCTGCAATTTTAGGCTTTGCACAAAATTTAATGGGAAACATTATTGAACCGAAAATAATGGGAAATAAATTAGGACTAAATCCACTGGTAATTTTAATTTCATTATTACTTTGGGGATATGTTTGGGGAATTACAGGTATGTTTTTGTCTGTCCCTTTAACTGCAATTATCAAAATATTACTTTCAAATTCAAATAATAAAAATCTGCAATTTTACGGAAAATTACTAGGCAATTAGAACATATTTATTCAATTAAGTTATTAAAAATCAATATCTTAATGCCGCATCACCATATTTAATTTTACGGGTGACATATTCCTTTAAATTTATTATATTTGTCGCAATTATAGAAAAAAGTAAAAAAAATATGGGAAGTGAAAAACAATTGAAAGTTCAGAACGTGCGATTGCTGCTCGGTAAGAATTTACGCGAGTAGAGGAAAGTCCGAACTCCGCAGAACAGGATGCCGGGTAACGCCCGGGGACCAATGTATAATGCATTGGTTACGGAAAGTGCCACAGAAAATATACCGTCTTGCATATTTGCAAGATAAGGGTGAAATGGCAGGGTAAGAGCCTACCGCATCAGCAGTAATGTTGATGGTCTCGTAAAAGAGAGTTCTGTTTACAGAATCACGGTAAACCCCATCCGGAGCAAAATCAAGCAGAGAGGTTCCATTTGGAGAAGGTTGTTCGCCTTAATATCTCTCGGGTAGATTGCAAGAGGTTTGGAGTAATCCAAATCCCAGATAAATAATCGCAGCTCGGTAACGAGATACAGAATTCGGCTTATAGTTCTGAACTTTTTTAGTTTTTCAAAACTAAAAAATGAAAACTAAAAATTGGAAGCTCAAAGAAAAACCCGATTTAACTAATATTTTAGCTTTATCCGACAGCTTAAATATTTCAACTATTCTATCGCAATTGCTTATCCAAAGAAATGTTACAAACTTTTTTGAAGCTAAAGCATATTTTCGCCCCTCTTTAGACACGCTTCTTGATCCCTTGTTAATGAGTGACATGGAAAAGGCTGCCAACAGAATTATAAAAGCATTAACCGAAAATGAGATTATAACAATCTATGGCGATTATGATGTTGACGGTACTTGTTCTGCCACTTTAATGTATCTTTTCTTAAAAGAATTGGGTGCAAACGTAAATGTTTATATTCCAAACAGAATTAATGACGGTTACGGATTATCTCTTGAAGGCATTGATATTATTAAAGAAAGAGGTTCAAAATTAATTGTAACCGTTGATTGTGGAATAACCGCCGTTGAAGAAATTGAATATGCAAATCAACTTGGCTTAGATGTTATTGTAACCGATCATCACAAGCCAAAAGAAGAATTACCAAAAGCTTTTGCCGTTTTGGATCCCCTAAAACCCGATTGCGATTATCCTTTTAAATCCTTATGCGGTGCCGGTGTTGCATTTAAACTTGCACGCGCTATTTGCGATAGATTCGGACAAAAAGATTTAGCATTAAAATATTTGGATTTGGTTGCCTTGGCAAGTGCTGCAGACATTGTTTCTCTAACCGGAGAAAATAGAGTCCTGGTTAGAAAAGGAATTGAAACTATTAATGAAAATCCAAGGCCCGGCATTAAAGCACTAATAAAAATAGCAAAAATGGAACCGGGCAATTTATCTTCAGGACAGATAGTTTTTACCATTGCACCAAGAATTAATGCTGTTGGCAGACTTGGCGACGCTTACAGAGCAGTGGATTTATTTTGTGCCAGTTCCGAAGCTGAGGCAGATGAACTTGCTAAAATTCTTGAAGAAGAAAACAATGAAAGACGAAAAATTGATGAAGCTACATTTAGTTATGCTCTGGAAAAAGCAAATGAAACTATTGATTTTGATAACACTTTAGGCATTGTGCTTCATGATAATAATTGGCATCTCGGAGTAATTGGCATTGTTGCTTCACGATTAGTAGAAAAATTCCACAAACCTTCAATTATGCTTACAACCATCGACGGAGTAGCAAAAGGTTCTGCAAGAAGTGTACAAGGGTTCAATATTTACGCAGCCCTAAAAGAATGTGAAGATTTATTAATTCAATATGGCGGACATGAAGCAGCCGCAGGAATTGCAATTGAAATTGAAAAAATTCCCGAGTTTAAAAAACGTTTTAACGAAATCCTTAAAACAATGATGAAAGAAAAAGATATAACTCAGGAAATTTCTATTGATGCAAAAATTAATTTTTCCGAAATTACGCCAAAGTTCTTACGAATTCTTGAACAATTCGCACCATTCGGCCCCGGAAATTTACGCCCCGTATTTCTTGCCGAGGATGTAACTTTTGAATACCCTCCTAAAATTGTTGGTAAAAATCATCTGATTACAGCCGTTAAACAAAAAGACAATGAAAAGGTATTCGATGCTATCGGATTTAACTTGGGCGGATTCGTTTCAAAAATTGATAAAGATAAAAATATTATGGATATTGTTTTTTCAATAGAAAATGTTACAAGAGATGGAAGAACTTATCCGCAAATTAGACTAAAAGATATTAAAATAAAGGAGTATTAAATGTCAGGTCATTCAAAATGGTCAACCATTAAAAGAAAAAAAGGTGCACTTGATGCAAAACGCGGAAAAATATTCACGAAACTGATTAAAGAAATTACTGTAGCTGCTAAAACCGGTGGCGGCGATCCCGCTGCCAATCCTCGCCTCCGATTAGCCATAGATAATGCAAAATCTCAGAATATGCCAAATGATAATATCGAAAGAGCCATAAAAAAAGCTACCGGTGAGCAGGATGGCGTAAATTATACCGAATTAAAATATGAAGGTTACGGACCGGCCGGAATTGCTGTTTTGGTTGAATGTTTAACCGACAACAAAAATCGAACAGTAGCTGAAGTTAGACATGCTTTTACCAAACACGGTGGCAGCTTAGGCGAAAATGGTTCCGTTGCTTGGATGTTTGAACATAAAGGAGTTGTGGTCGGACCGGCTAACGGCAAAACAGAAGATGATATTTTGGAAATGGTTTTGGATGCCGATCCCGATGATATTTCCATTGAAGATAATTTTTATGAAATAACTTCTTCAATTGAAAATTTTGAAGCCGTTAGAAAAGCAGCTGTTGATGGCGGACTTGAAGTTGAAAATGCATCGCTTCAGTGGGTTGCAAAAAACACCACCGAAATTTCAGGTGAAAATTTAGAAAAATTTATGAAAATGATTGACATGCTTGAAGATTTGGATGACGTTCAAAATGTTTATTCAAATGCTGACATACAAGAATAATTTATGAAAATTATTGGTATTGACCCCGGCACTCTTTTTACAGGGTACGGGGTTATTAAATATGAAAACAACAAATTATTTTTTTTAGAATCGGGCATTATTAAAACCGACTCTAAACTTGCAATTCCTATTCGACTTCAAAATATTTTCAACGAAATTTCCCGAATTATGAAAATTCATCGGCCTGATACTTTTGCAATTGAAACAGCTTTTGCCGGAAAGAATATTCAATCCGCTTTAAAATTAGGACAAGCCAGAGGCGTTGCCCTTTTATCTGCTACTAATCTTAATATTCCCGTATTTGAATACTCCCCGAGAGAAGTAAAAAAAGCTATTGTTGGCAAAGGTAATGCATCGAAAGAACAAGTGAAATTTATGGTTGCAACTTTATTAAATCTAAAAAAAGAAATAAAAAAATTAGACGAAACCGACGCTTTATCTATTGCTATTTGTCATGCTTTTAATTTAAATTCCAATTCTTCCAATAATTCTTCTTGGAAGAATTTTATAAAAAATAACCCTAACAAAATTATTGGTTAAAAATGATTGGCTATTTAAAAGGATTTTTAGTTTCCAAAAAACCGACTCAAATTTTGCTTGATGTAAATGGTGTTGGTTACATAATTAATATTACAATAAGCACATTTGAACAATTACCCGATATAAATTCTGTTTTTTCAATTTATACATATCTAAATGTTAAAGAAGATGCACTGGATTTATACGGCTTTATTAATCCTGCCGAAAAAGAAACTTTTCAGCTTTTAATTTCCGTTAACGGAATAGGTCCCAAGCTTGCCTTAAGCATTTTATCGGGAATTGAAGTTGAAGAATTAAAAGCATCAATAACCGATGCTAATTTAAAACGTTTAATTGCAATACCGGGAATCGGAAAAAAAACAGGCGAAAGATTAATTATTGAACTCCGCGACAAAATAAAATCCGATAACACTTCTTCTACAGAATTCAAATCCAAATCCGGAGTAAAAGAAGATGCTGTTATGGCATTAATAAGTTTGGGATATAATCAAAAGCAGGCGGAAAAAATTATTTCAAGCCTGCTTTCGGAATCTCCTGAAATTTCTATTGAGGAATTAATTAAAAAAAGTTTGGGCTTATTAAATAAATAATCGTTTTAAGTCAATCAACTTACTTTAATTTCCGGTTCAAGTATAACTTTTGTTTTTATTGAATGTGAAATTAAACAAGCGTCTTCCGACTTTAAAATAATTCTTTCTGCTTTGTGTGTATCTCTTTCATTATTTATCACTACAGTCGGCTTTAAAATTATTTCCGATATCATGAACTTACCATCCACTTTCTCTAGTTTTCCGGTAGCTTTTGATGAAAAATTTTTAAACTCTAATTTTGAATGCTCGGCAATGGCCAAAAAAGTAGTCATTAAACATACATTAACTGCCGCAACGAATAGATGTTCCGGCGACCAAATATTTTCTACTCCGCCCGGAAAATCCGGAGGAGTAGCAACTTCTATTTCCGGAAAATCAGTTTCCTTCAATAACCCGATTCTTCCGTTTTTCCACTCAACTTCAGTATTATAATAAAAAATCTTTTCCATTTTTTGTCCTCAGATTTTATTTAAAATCTTTGATGTATAAAAACTTATTTGGTTTCATTAAGTTCTTTAGTAAAAAGTAATTTATTTCTTTTTCAGTTTAACTAATCTATTTGTGATTTTTCCTAACTGCTTATCATCTTTATAAAGCACCGCTTTAATCTCAGTATCATTTTCAATTTCAAAGCTTTTTGTAAATAATTTAGATTTCTGATTTGGAACAGAAGCATCAGTAGTAAAATATATTTTGCTATTCGGATATTCGGCTTCTAAATTAATAGTAACTTTTTCATTTTTTCTTTTTGTGCGAATTTTTACATCATAAATCGATTTTGCGTAATTAACATTTAAATAATTATAAATTTCAAACAGGTTTTCTAAACGAATTACAAACTCATTCCAATTCTTATTCAACTTTTTTGTCCATCCCACTTCAGCCAATGCAGCCATTCTTGGTACCGCCATATATTCAACTTTCCCGGGAGTATCGATGTATTCAGTCCAAACATTTCCTTGTACCCCTAAAATGTATTTGCGATTTTCGGGAATTATCTTTTGGGGAACAGGATAATATGAATACACTTTCGATAACGGTAAATATCCCCCTATTGCAAGCGGTTCATTTTCCCGATTGCCTTGATAATAATCGAAATAGCAATATCCCGTTGGTGTCATAATCACATTGTGTCCGGCATTAGCAGCATCGATACCTCCCTTTTCTCCTCGCCAAGACATAACAGTTGCATTCGGAGCCAAGCCACCTTCTAAAATCTCATCCCACCCAATTATACTTTTTCCTTTTGAATTTAAAAACTTTTCTATTCTGTGAATAAAATAACTTTGCAATTCATGTTCATCTTTTAAGCCGTTCTCCGTAATTCTCCTTTGGCAATCGGGGCAAACCTTCCATTTATCTTTCGGACATTCATCGCCACCAATATGAATATATTGAGATGGAAAGAGTTCTATTACTTCCGAAAGCACATTTTCCAGAAATTCAAATGTTTTTTCTTTACCGGCACAATAAACATCGGGAAACACTCCCCAAGTTGTGGCCACTTCAAATTTCCCTCCGCCACATGAAAGCTCCGGATATGCCGCTAGTACTGAAAGCGAATGTCCGGGCATTTCTATTTCCGGAATAATTTCTATAAATCTATTTTGAGCATATTTTATGATTTCTTTTACTTCCTCCTGAGTATAAATTCCTCCGTAAGGTTTTCCATCGTATTGAGGTGGATTTTCACCATAATGACCAATTAAGGTTTCTTTTCTGATAGAAGAAATTTTTGCAAGTTTTGGATATCTTTTAATTTCAATTCGCCAGCCTTGGTCTTCGGTTAAATGCCAATGGAATTTATTTATCTTGTGAAGAGCCAACAAGTCTATATATTTCTTTATAAAACTAACGGGGAAAAAGTGTCTGCATACATCTAAATGCATTCCGCGATAAGAAAACTCCGGCTTATCTACAATTGCCATGAAAGGTAATTTTAAATTTTCAACACTAGTGTTTTTATAAATCTCTTTGGGGAAAATCTGAATTAAGGATTGAATACCGTAAAAAATACCTCTACCGGTCTTTGCAATTATTTTAATTCCATCATTTGTTATTTCCAATTTATATTCTTCATCGCTAAAATCAATTTTCGGTATTAATTTTAACTTAATGTTTGCAACTTTTTCGGGACTTATAGCAAATGAAATATTTTTTGCTCGTTTAAAAAAATCTTTTAAATATTCTACAACATTTTCCAAGCCCGAATCGGCAAAAAGTTTTATTTTGGAATTTAAAACATAATT
>CAZCBD010000081.1:0-11482 GCA_964496755.1 uncultured Melioribacteraceae bacterium | reverse complement strand
CATTCGACAAAGCAAATTGTAAGCTGGCAGTCTGAAACACTAAGTTGTTTTTTTAAAAGACTTTTCTACATTAATCCTTCAAATCCTAATAATATCCGTGTATTCGATGTAAAAAAATTCTAAAAATAAAATTTTTATATCGCAACTTATCAGTACAAGAAATAGCAACATTGCTTGATTCTATTGGCTATCCGCCTGATTTTAATTCCGAAAACAATCAATATTCCGTTTCGGATGCAACAAAAAACTGATAATAAAAACTCGGGCTTTATAAAATTAAAGGCTGCCTTTTGAGCAGCCTTATCAGAGTTATTTATTATACCGTTATAGCTTTAATATCTTCTTCAACGGATCCAATTGGTTTAATATCGAAATTTTCGACTAATACTTTAGCAACGTTTGGGGAAAGAAAGGCGGGAAGTGTTGGACCTAAGCGTATTCCTTTAACACCTAAGAATAGCAATGCCAACAGAACTGTAACAGCTTTTTGTTCGTACCAAGCAATATCATATTCAATTGGCAATTGATTCACATCTTCCAAGCCGAAAACTTCTTTCAATTTCAATGCTATTACAGCTAATGAATATGAATCGTTACATTGGCCTGCATCAAGTACTCTCGGAATTCCACCGATATCACCCAATTCCAATTTATTGTATCTGTATTTTGCACATCCGGCAGTTAAAATCACAGTATCGTTTGGCAATCCTTTAGCAAGATCAGTATAATAATTTCTTGAATTCATTCTACCATCGCAACCTGCCATAACAACAAATTTCTTTATTGCACCTGTTTTTACTGCATCTACAACTTTATCAGCCAGTTGCATTACTTGGTTGTGTGCAAAGCCACCAACAATTTTTCCTGTTTCAATTTCAGTTGGAGCCTGACATTTTTTTGCCAATTCAATTACTTTAGAAAAATCTTTTGTTCCGTCTTCTTTGGTTGGAATATGTTTTACACCCGGGTATCCCGTAACTCCGGTAGTAAAAATTCTATCCTTGTAAGCATCTTTTACCGGTGTAATGCAGTTTGTTGTCATTATAATAGGGCCATTAAAGGAAGTGAATTCCTCGCCTTGTTTCCACCAAGCATTACCGTAATTGCCCACAAAGTGATCATATTTTTTGAATGCAGGATAATAATGAGCCGGCAGCATTTCACTATGTGTATAAATATCTACTCCGGTTCCTTTTGTTTGTTCGAGCAACTGGCTCATATCTTTCAGGTCGTGCCCTGAAATTAATATTCCCGGATTTTTGCCCACACCAATATTTACTTCGGTAATTTCAGGATTGCCGAATTTAGTGGTATTGGCTTCATCGAGCATCGCCATTGTTTGAACCGAATATTCGCCTGTTTTCATTACCATTGCAATCATTTCATCAACAGACAAATCTTTTGTAGTTGAAGCCAAACCTTCGAGCATAAATTCACTAATCTCGGTTTTTTCAAAGCCTAAAACAGCCGCATGTTCGTAATAAGCTGCCATTCCTTTAAGTCCGTAGATCAATAATTCGCGAAGTGAGCGTACATCTTCGTTTGGTTGAGAAAGAATACTAACTTCTTCTGCTTTTTTCATTATTTCCGAATCACTATCGGCATACCATGTTGCCGAATCATGAAGCTGACCATCAAATTTTTTATTATACTTATTTTCATACTTTGTTAGAAATTCTTTTGCCAATTCATCGCGAACTGCAAAAGCTTCTTTAATTCTTGCTTTAATGCTTTCTGCATCAAAGTTTGCATTTGTGATAGTTGTAAATAAACCTTCGGCAACAAATTTCCCTAATTTATTTGTAACTAAATTTAACTCTTTTCCTGCATCGGCATAAACCGAAATGCCTTTTAAAACATAAATCAAAACATCCATTAGTTTGGCAACATCGTCTGTTTTTCCGCAAACACCTTTAATTGTGCAGCCCGTTCCTTTTGCTGCTTCTTGGCATTGATAACAAAACATACTCATTTTTACTCCTGTTTTTTTATTTAATAAAAACCGCATTTAAATTTCTAAATCCATTGTTCTTTTAAAATCTCACCTTGAAGACCAACCATAATTAATTTTATTGGAATATTCCTTTCCGCCTCCTGCACCGCTTGTTTCGCTAATTGAAGTAATCCACCACAACAGGGCACTTGCATTATCATTACAGTTAGTGTATTTATTTTTGCATCATCTATCATAGATACCAATTTATCTTTGTAAATATCCAAACCTTGATCCAATTTCGGACATGCAATTACAAGTGATTTATCTTTTAAATAATCTTTATGAAAATCTCCCATTGCAAACGCCGTACAATCGGCAGCCAACAAAACATCGGCATTTTGATAATGTGATGCAGTGGGCATAATTAAGTGCATTTGCACCGGCCAATGTGTTAGATGCGAGGGTCTTGTTCCGGATTCTACTTGAGGTAAAGTTTTATTTTTAAATTCCATCGATTGCGAACCCGGGCAACCTCCGCCGGCATGATGGTGACTTGCCTTTGGCGTATCAAGGTTTACTAAAATTCCGTTTTCTTTCAGCACTTCTACTGCAATATTATAAAACTCCGTTTGATTATGAGCTTTAAGATGTTTTAAATGTGCTATAATTGTATTCTCCCCTTTGGGAATTATGTTTTCTTCCATTACTCTGCGCTCGTCGTAAGGTTCTGCTTCACGTTCAATTACTTCAATTGCGCCTTCGGGACAACTACCCAAACATGCGCCCAAACCGTCGCAAAACAGATCGCTAATTAATCTTGCTTTTCCATCAATAATCTGGAGTGCTCCTTCAGGGCAACCGGGAATGCAATTTCCGCAACCGGTACACTTTTGCTCATCTATTTTTATCATTTGTCTAATAGTCATTTTCCGCTCCTGTTTGTTTTAATTTCTGTAACAAATCTATACAAGTTTAGTAGGTAAAACCTTGACTCGAATCAAGAAACTGAAAAAAAAGTTTTTTTTTCCTATTTTTATTACTCGAATTGCAATGCTAAAGAAAGGAATATATAAAGAAAGGAATATATATTGAAAGAAGGATTTTTAAGTTCATTTTCCGAAGAAACCCGAGCAAGAATTTTAAGAATTGCTACTTTAAAACATTTTACAAAAAATGAAATTATTTTTTTTGAAGGAGACGAGGGACATTCTTTTTTTCTGCTCTCGAAAGGTTTAGTGCAAATTACCAAATCTACAGCAGAGGGTAAGGAAGTTGTTTTAAAAACTTTGCGTGAAGGTGAAATTTTTGCAGAAGTAATTCTTTTTGAAAAAAACACTTTCCCTGTTACTGCTACCGCAATTACGAATTCCGAAATCTTCGTAATTAGAAAAATTGAATTTCTTTCGCTTTTAGACGACCAAGATTTCAGAAATCGATTTATTTCTTCTTTAATTGCAAAACAACGCTATTTAACGGAGCAAATTAAGTATTTAACCATCACCGACGTGGAGGAAAGATTTTTTACTTTCTTAAAAGTTCACTACGGTAATAATAAAGAAATTAGAATTGATATGACAAAGAAAAATATTGCCGGCGCAATTTTTACTACTCCGGAAACTTTATCACGTTTAATTCAAAAGCTAACAGATGAAAAAAAAATTTGCTGGGAAGGGAAAAAAATTAAAATTCTAAATTAATTTTTCTTTAAAAACAAATTACATATTAACAAGCAACACAATTTCCAAACCACAGTGAAGCAAACCATCGTGAAAATAAATTTTAAGTTTTAAATTTTTTAACACAACCGAATACAAACAATAAAATATACTTTCTGCAAAATATACTTTTTGCAGATATTACTCCCGCCTTTAAATTCTGAAATATTTTTCACCGAAAAAACTCAGACGCAAGCTTGTATTAAACAAAAATTCGTATTAGTTTTATAATCCAATTAATTTTGTAATCCATGTTAATTTTAATCCATATTAATTTTATGCCTACTTTTAAGAACAAACTCTTAATTAATAAATAATTCAGGAAACTTTTATGAAATACAGTATTCTTAGAAAATTATTTTTTTCCTATGTATTATTTGGTATTACTATGGGAATTGTTTTCCCTTTTTATGCAAATTTCTTTGTTGAATGGAAACCTAATATGCTACAATGGTTTGTTTTAGGCTGTTTAATTGCAGGCTCCAGTATTGGCATTATTAATTATTTAATATTAAAAAAAATTTTAATCGCTAAAATTAGAGAATTAACCGTAGTTTTAAAAGATATTGCCAAAGGCAAAGGCGATTTAACGAAAAGACTTGATGAAAGCTCAAAAGACGAAATAGGTGAAATGACCAAGTGGTTTAATATCTTTATTGACAAATTAGAAAAAATGATTCTGCAAATTAAAATGTCAACAATTTGTGCTTTAAGCGAGACAAAACAAATAGAAGTATCCATCAATGAAAACGCCAATTCTTCTCAGAATTTGGCAAAAACAACCGAAGATGCCTCGGTTTCTATAAAAAATATTTTGAATCAGGTAGAAAACATAGAAAGTAAAATAATATCACAAGCATCTTCAATGGAAGAAATAGATAAAACAATGAAAAATGTTTCTGAAAATCTTGAAGAAACATTTATAAATGTTAATTCTGTTGCAAATGCAATTGAAGGAACCTCTACAAATATTGAAGAAATGTCCGTATCAATTAATGAAGTTGCCAAGAATTCAGACAATGTGTTTCAAACAACCCGGACATCTGTAATTTTAGCAAATGAAGGAGTTGAAATTTCCAAAAATGCTCTTATCGGAATGGAAAACATTAAGAATCAAGTTAACAAAACCGCTAATGTTGTCGGTAAGCTAAACAATTCAACTCAAAAGATAAATGAAACACTTACATCAATTAGTGAAATTGCCGATCAAACAAATTTACTTTCGCTTAATGCTGCAATTGAAGCGGCAAGAGCCGGAACAGCAGGGAAAGGCTTTGCAGTTGTTGCAGATGAAGTACGAAAACTTGCCGATAAAACCACAAAAGCCACAAAACAAATTAAATCCATGCTCAGTTCAATATCCGTTGAAACTCAAGAACTTGTAAATTCAATGAATTTGGCTTTAGAAAATGTTGACGAAGGCAATTCTTTTGCAATAGCAAGTTCGGAAAAATTGAAACAGATAAAACTGGGTGCGGAAAAATCAAGTGATTTATCAAGTCAATCGGCATATTCTATGAAAGAACAATTGAAAAACATTAAAAAGATTGCTCAGTCTATGAATAGTCTTCAAGAAATGTCAGTAAAAATTGCTGCAATGACAGAACAAAATAAAATTAGCGGTAAAGAAATTGTATCAACTATTGAAAATATTACAAATACAACAATTGAAATGACAAGCGATGTTAAAAATATAGAAATTGGAACTAATGAAATTACGGTTGCTTCAGATAATATTGCATCCGTTTCAATAAAATCGGCCGCAACAAACGAAGAAACCTCTCAGTCTGTGAAAGAGATTGTAAATCAAATGGAAAATCTTACCGAATTGGTTAGTAAATTTAAAATTAATGAAAATTAAAATAAAAATTTCAATTACGTAAATTAAAAAATGCGGTGCCCATTAGAGAGTGGGCTTTCGTTTTCTATAATAACATTTGTAAGCAGCTCGAACCGTTTATTGAACTAAGTTGTTCATTTTCTTGTTCACGCAAAATTTTATGGTTTTAATTTATTAGTAACCGAGCTTTCTAATTTTCTTCAATCTGTTTTTGTCTGCTTTTTCAATTTTCTCAATTGCAGAAGAAAATGCTACTGCTGAAATATTCAAAATATTTTCTTCAATATATTTTAATGTCTTATGCGGATAAACTCGGTGTAATTCTTTTAAAGTCCATCCTACCCCCTTTTGAACATAATGCTCTTTATCATGTATCAATTCAGATACAAAGGGAATTATAGTTTCATAAGGTAGTACGATATTTTTTGTACGACTAAAATATAAGAGGCTTACAAGCGATTGTCTTTTATCCCACAATTTTTCCGACTTATTCCATAGCTTAAGCTGTTCCAATACTTTATCCGGAATTATTTCAAGAACTTTGGTATATATTTTTGATAATGCATCACACGTCCCCCAATTATCAACTTTTTTTTGCCACTTTTTGATTGTTTCCCACGAATCTGCTAAAAAATCTTTATCCTTTATATTCATTTCAAGAAATAGAAACGCTTGCACACATATCCAAAAATCAGATGATTTATTCCAAATATAATTCCAAATAATTAGTTGTTCCGGTTTCGGATATCCGGAAAATGAAAAACCTTGTTTAAAAAGCATTCTCTGAGAAGAAGTATTTTTATCTGCAACATCAACTTTATTTTTAACTTCGGTTAAACAATTATCTAAAAAATCTTTCTTCATAATAGTTTGCTAACCTATTTTTATTAATTTATTTTGTTTTATTTAATTTTAAAACGACAGGAAATAAGGGAATAATGATTAAACATAAGCAAGAAAACTTCATATGTCAAATTTTAGCATCATAAAATGATACATTTTTAACATACCTAACAAATGTTTTTTATCACCACAATCATAACTTATCAATCGTAGAAATTCAGTACCTTAATAAGCAAACAAAAAACTCTCTCTCAAAAAAGCTCTCTCTCAAAAAACAATCCGATAAAAATTATCATTCAATTTCTTATATTTGTAACTTAAATTTTAGTAATATTTCATGCTATCAAACAAATAGGTCGGTTATGCAAATTAAAAATCTATCTGATATTCCAAAAGCTTACAATCCAGCAGAAGTTGAAGACAAATGGTATAAATACTGGGAGGACAATAAAATATTTCACTCGGAAATAGACTCACAAAAAGAACCATATACTATTGTCATTCCCCCACCAAACATCACAGGAATGTTGCATTTAGGACATGTGTTGAACAATACAATTCAAGATGTTTACATTCGCTACAAAAGAATGAAAGGCTACAATGCTTGCTGGGTACCGGGAACCGACCATGCTTCAATTGCCACAGAATCCAAAGTAAAAGCATTTTTGAAAGAACAAGGAATAGATAGCAACAATATTCCACGGGAAGAATTCTTAAAATATTGTCATGAGTGGAAAGAAAAATACGGAGGCATAATAATAAAACAACTTCGTAAACTTGGCGTTAGCTGCGATTGGGAAAGGCTTCGTTTTACTATGGATGAACATTATTCACAAAAAGTAATTGAAGCCTTTGTAAAACTTTACAAAAAAGGAGTAATCTACAAAGGGAACCGATTAGTGAATTGGTGTCCGGCCTCAAAATCGGCAATTTCTGACGAAGAAGTAATTTATAAAGAAGAAAATGGGAAACTTTGGTACTTGCGCTATCCGATTGCAAACTCCGACAACTATTTAATAGTAGCAACCACCCGCCCCGAAACCATGCTTGGCGATACCGGTGTGGCTATTAATCCGAACGATGAACGATTTAAAGATTTAATCGGGAAAAAAGTTTTACTCCCAATCGTAAATCGTGAAATTCCAATCTTTGGTGATGATTATGTTGATTTGGAATTTGGAACAGGTTGCGTAAAAGTAACCCCTGCCCACGATGAAAATGACTATGCAATGGGACAACGCCATAATTTGGAATTCATAAATATCTTAAACAAAGATGCCACATTAAACGAAAACGTACCCGAAGAATTTCGCGGTTTAGATAGATACGAAGCAAGAAAAAAAGTTGTAAAATGGTTTGAAGAAAATAATCTATTAGAAAAAGTCGAAGATCATTTACACAAAGTAGGTTATAGCCAACGAGGCAATGTCCCGATTGAACCCTACCTATCGGAACAATATTTCATGAAAATGGATGAATTGGTAAAACCCGCAATGCAGGTTGTAAAAGAAGGAAAAATACATTTTCATCCCCAACATTGGACAAAAACATATTTCCATTGGCTGGAAAATATTCGCGATTGGTGTATATCTCGTCAGCTTTGGTGGGGACACAGAATTCCGGTTTGGTATCATAATGAAACCGGAGAAATTTTCTGTGATGTAAATCCACCCGAAGATGTTGAAAATTGGACACAAGAAAATGATGTGCTTGACACATGGGCTTCAAGCTGGCTCTGGGCACAAGATGTGTTTACATCCGAAGAAGAACAAAAATACTATTATCCAACCGATCTACTTGTTACCGGTCCGGATATTATTTTTTTCTGGGTGGCCAGAATGATAATTGCCGGAGAAGAATTTATGAATGATATTCCATTCAAGGATGTTTATTTTACCTCGATAATTCGCGACGAAAAAGGCAGGAAAATGAGCAAATCGCTTGGTAATTCTCCCGATCCGTTAAACGTTATTGAAAATTACGGCACCGATGCTCTTCGGTTTACAATTAATTATTTAGCTCCAATGGGACAAGACGTTTTGTTCAGCGAAGAAAAATGCGAATTCGGAAGAAACTTTGCTAATAAGATTTGGAATGCCGGCAGATATTTGTTAATGAATGCAAATGGAATGGAGCTTACTAATGATTTGGATGATAAGCATTTTGATTTTGCCGACAAATGGATTCTTTCCCGTTTCCAAAGTAGTATAAAAAAAATGGATGACGCACTTGATAAATTCGATATTACAGGTGCAACTAAAATAATTTATTCATTTGTTTGGAATGATTTCTGCGACTGGTATATTGAACTTTCGAAAAACAAATTATACAGCAAAAACGAAGAGATAAAAAAGGCTACTCTGAAACGCGCTTTATCGTTATTCGAAAACATTCTAAAAATGATCCATCCGTTTATGCCGTTTATTTCGGAAGAAATATGGCAAATGATTTCGGAAAGAAAAAACGGAGAAAGCATTTCAACTGAAAAATTCCCTGTAGTAAATACCGATTTAATTGATGAAAAAGCTGAAAGCGAAATGGAATTTGTGATGAATGTAATTACCGCAATTAGAAATATTCGCGGTGGAAAAAATATTCCTCCATCTAAAACAATTGATGTTGTATTAAAGACCGAAGAATTAACCGAAGCACAAATAACCTACATAAAATCTTTGGCCAAGATTGAAAATCTAACTGCCGGCAAAAAAGTTGAAAAGCCCAAATCAGCAGCAACAGCAGTAGTTTCCGGATGCGATATTTTTGTGCCCTTGGAAGGATTAATTGATCTTGACGCTGAAAAAGAAAGATTGCAAAAGGAAATTTCACGTCTCGAAAATCAATTGATTGGAGTAACAAAAAAATTACAAAACGAAAAATTTGTAAATAATGCTCCTGTTAATGTTGTTGAAAATGAAAAAAACAAACAACGAGATTGGTCGGAAAAAATTTCGAAATTAAAGGAAATGTTAGAAAGCTTATAAAAAATAATAGGCTGCCTAAATTAGGCAGCCCATCTTCTTCTCCCTTAGCGCATATCGTTCTTAGCGCATCGATTAAATCGCTAATCTACCTGTTATTAATATTTATCACCTTAATTATTTCTAATAGAATTTATTTCATTAAAATCATTTTTTTTGTTTTTATAAAACTGCCGGCTTTAATTTGATAGAAGTAAATTCCACTCGGCAAATTTGCGGCATTAAATTTAACAGAATGAACACCTGCCGTTTGATAAGCATTTCTTTCTCCATTAGTTAATTGTTTGTTCCCCCCAATGTGTTGTGAAATAGGTCAGCAATATAACTGTTCAGAGAAACGGTTGAAAATTTTATATACATAAATGTATACATTTGCATAAAAATTTTGGTTTTTGAGAAATAGTTAGAAGAAAAGAAGAAATTTGAATTAACCTTAAAAAGAGGTTTGAAATTATTTTTTTAAAGATTTTAAATAAAAGGAGGGAGTAACACCAGTAAATTTCTTAAATGCAGAAGAAAAAACAGTTGCAGAGTTGAATCCGGATTTTTTAGCTATATAATCAACCGTATAAAGCTTCCCTTCTTCCGAAGACAATAAATGCCTAGCTTCTTTTACTCTATATTCATTTACAAATTGTATAAAAGATTTGTTAAAAACTTCATTAATGACTTGTGAAATGTAAGTTCTGCTTATATTCAATTTCCTAGATAATTTATTGATGGTTAAATCATTTTCCAAATAAGATTTTTCATTTTCCATAGAATTAAGAATTAAAAACTTGATTTCTTTTTTTTGTTCGTTCGTTAATGAAGATCTTGAATATTTTGAATTTAATTTACTCGAACTTAATTTATTTGAACTTAATTTATCTGAAGTTGTATTTACTAATTCCGAATTTAATTTATTTTCTCTTCCGGTTTTACTAAAAATATCTTTACTATAAAGTTTTTCAAATTTAACTAAATTAAGATCTTTTTTTACTAATTCAATATAGGCGGATTTCTTTAATTTTATTTGAGTATAGAGAACAAATAATACACCGGAAACAATTACTAAAACAATTAACAGTATTTTTTGTGTTTTTAATTTTTCTTCTTTTAACAAACTCTTGGCTTCAAGTAATTTGTATTGCGCCTCTTTTTGCTCAATCAATTTAGCTGTTAACTCTGCCTCCATTTTACTTTTTGTTTCCGAATTAAAAACTTCATCCTCTATGGATTTATATAATTCACAATATTTTAGTGCCTTTTTATTATTCCCTATTTTTTTGTAGTACTTGTATTTATTAAAATAAATATCCCTAAGATACAGTGGTGTTGACTTATTTTTAACAATTTTGAAAGCCTTATCCAAACTATAATTCGCTTTGTATAGTTCATTAGTTTTTAAATACAATGCTCCAAGGTTTATCAGTGTTATTGCATAATCAATTGTATTTGGAAATTCTTTATCAAGTTTTTCAAGTTCAACCGCTTTTAAATAAAATCGTTCTGCTTTTTTATAATTTTCAGTATGCAAATTAAGCAGTGCAACATTATGATATAATGCCGAGAGTATTTGATTAAATGAATTTCTTACCGCTAAATCTATTGCTTTAAAATAAATTTTTTCCGCTACAAAATGCTTTCCTAATAAATCTTTTACTAAACCTAAATGATTAAGAAAATATACAGTATTATATAAAGATATTTTTTCTCCGTTATTCAAAGCCGAAGAAATATACTTTTCAGCTTTTTTAAAATCTCCAATTTCATAATATAAGAAGCCTATCCGATCCGATATATATGCCCGATTTTTTGATATCTTAAATTTCATAAAAATACTATCGGCCTTCAATAAATACTTAAGCGCTAAATTATAGGTTCCGGCTAATTCATATCCATTAGCAATTTTAATATATGCGTATCCAATATTATGATCATTTAATTTTTTTGCTTCAACATAAGCATCATAGCCGTATTTAATTATTTCCGTAGAAGTTAAAGAATTTTCCTGGTCTGCAACTTCCAGCAAAGTCATAAACCTTTCCCGGCCTTTTTGTGTAGGTAAGACTTTTAAAAGACTATCCAATTTATTAGTAGTAACTATTTGAAGTGAAAGTAAAAAAAGAAAAGCAATAATACGCATCATTTTATAATTGGACTCGTTCAGTTTTAGACGTTTAGTTTT
>CAZCBD010000080.1:0-11541 GCA_964496755.1 uncultured Melioribacteraceae bacterium | reverse complement strand
TAAATGAATTGCATAATTGCTTTGTGCCGTTTCTACTTCGGGATTAGTAGGGTCAATTTCTTTTGCCAAATCAAGATATTCTTTTGCCCTTTCAAAATCTTTTTTCCAAGAGTAAAGTGAAACCAATGAAATTATTGCCGATAAATTTCGGGGTTCCTTTTGCAAGACTTTTGTTAAAAGTTCTTCGGCATAATCCAAATCCAACACGGTCCAAACCGCAATTTGGGCCCGCAACAGTTGATATTGGCTATTATCCGGATGCAATTCCAGTAAAACCTCCAATTGTTCAATTGCCCTTTCCCATTCATAGTTCCACGCACTATATCGGGCAATTTGATATCGCACTTCTTCTTCTCTTTGAGGTTTGTAATTATCTAAATAATTTTGCAAAAGATTTAACGCTTCATCGTAATAATAAAGCCTGCCATAAGCATCCACCAATTTCATCAAAGTTTTTTCATCGGTGGGATTTTTAGCAAGTTTACTTTTAAAAAAGTCAATTTTGTTTTGATAAATACTGTCACGTGTGTTTTCAACTTTTGTGAATAATTCTTGATAAATTGTTGAATCGGCATAATTTTTCGATAAAATTTCCAACTGTTGGTATGCTTCTTCAAATCTGCTTTCATTAACTAAAGCTTTTACCAAAGTAAACCGCACTCTATCATTATCAGGATGTTTTTTTAGATTTCGGTAATATCTATCAATCGGATAAACTCTTTCAAAAGAGCGCGGAGTGTATTTTGTTAAATAACCTTTTTTTTCGGCTAAATCCAAACCATCTTGAGCTTCTTTAAAATAAGGCTTAAAGGCAAGTGCATTTTTAAATGCCTTTTTAGCATTTGTATATTTGCCGAGCCACATAGTAAAATATCCGTATCGGCTCCAAAGTCTCCAATCTTCCGGATATTTTTTTACCCATTTTGCTAATTTCTTTTCCCCTTTTTTTATTGAACCTGTTTTTGCCAAAATTTCGGTATATCTGATTATTTCATCCGGACTGGCATTTTCATCACGAATTAAATACTTATCGTACCATTGTTCGGCTTTATCCCAAATTTCCAACCATCTGTAACTTTTGCCAATTTCTAAATAATTGAAAGGATTATCCGGATCTATTGCTATTTCACGCTTAAATCCATCAATCCTTTCGTAAAGTAATTGATGCCAAATTTTAATTGTTCTTGCTAAATTTTTTTTAATTTCCAGATTGTTTGGATCTAATTTTCTTGCTCTTCTAAAATCCAAAACAGCATATTTATAAACTTCTCTTTTTTCGTAACACAATCCTCTTAAATTGTAACCCTCGGCATTTCGTGCATTAGAAGAAATATACTTATTTAATAGGTCAATTGCTTCGCCGTAGCGTTGGTTTTGCATGTGAACTATTGCTTGCCTTTTTAATGATTCGTATTTGCCCTGTGCCAACAACAAAGAACAAAGTAACGATATAATTAAAAATATCTTCACCGAATTTTTCATTAAAATTCCAACCTATCGAGTGATGTATAAAGATTCATTTCACTGCTATCGGATGAAGAAACATAATTCATAAGCGAATCGGCATTTGCAACATTTTCGTTTACTTGCACAATTAAAATTGAAATAAATTTTTTAATTGTTTGCACGTAACCTTCATCCGTACTTGGAAGATTAAATAAAAGTTTGCCAATAAATTCCAAAACATTTTCGCGAGTCGATTTAATCAAAAGAAGATGAACCTTATTTTCTTGAACACAAATTTTATCCTTCCTGCTGGCTGAAACTTTTACTGCGTTTTGTAACTGTTTTAATGATAAAAGTCCTTTTATTTGTGCGGCCGGATCTAATTTTAAAGTAACCAAAATAAAATTCTGCCCAGTACTTTTATGCAAAGCTATTTGATTATTTAACACTAAAAGAAAATCACTCATTTCATAAATATTTGAAAATAAAGTGTCATCTATACTATTCTGAGAAGATGTTGCGTTTTGATAATTCATATTATCGAACAAATGAGTTTTTTTAGATTTAACCGATTGCTTCTCCATCACATTTTCTTCTATAATTTCTTCTTCATCATCGGCTAAAAGAATTCCTTCGTATGGTTTTATTATATATTGATCTGAAAAGACCCCTTCTGCGTGGCCAACATTAGGAGATATGGTTGCCATACCACCAAAATATTTTTCCATTATTTTAGTCGGACTTTTTTTCAGTTGGATTATGCCGGTAACCGATTCTGAAATTGTTTCAACAATTTCTTCGGCTTTAGGAGTAGCAGGTTCGCCAATAACAAAAAAACTACTTATATCATTTTCTTCAATCACTTCCAAAGTATGAATAAACACATCACGCAAAAGCCCGATACTTCTGAAACCGACATATTTGGTTAATTCATCAAAAATAATTCTACTTGGTTTATATTGATTTACAACTGTAACAATATCATTCAAATAATCTATTAAATAATCATCCGGAACAGAATGTTCATATGCATCATCAGGAGAAGCAACTCTTACAACAATCACTCTATTTTTATTCATGTATGTTTGCAGATCAAAATTTAACGATGTAGCTTGAATCATTAAATCTTTTGGTCGCATTGTGGTAAAATATAAACATGTTTCTTTTGCAAGTGCGGATTCTTTTGCAAATTGAAGTCCTAATAATGTTCTTCCGGATTTTTTAGGACCAACAATCAGGTAACTTCCACCTCTATAGATTCCCCCCCAATTTCGATCAATAAGCGGGAAACCCGAATTAACTAATTTTATACCTGAATTCATTTTTTTCTCCATCATCACAAAAATCTTCCTTATTAACCAATAACCGTGCCGTTTTAAATTTATGATTATACACAAAAATCCGAATTTAATTAGTTTGATTAGTCTTATATTGAGAAAAATGTATCAAAATGATATTTTAATATCAAATTATTTTTTTTGAGCGTAATATCCCATCACAAAGATTGCTGTTGCCGCGGCTGTAATTGTAGGTTCATTTGTAATAAAATCGTTTCTATCATCTCTATAATATGCATTTTCGGTTTGATACTTTTTTAATCTATCCGATTTATCAAAATTTATTTTATAACTATCTAAAAACTTTTTTTTCACCGGGCCTGCTGCAAAACCGCCCGGTAGCATTTTCTGAAAATGTGCAATTTGATGATGAAAATCCGTAGTATAATTTGTTCCGGTACGATAAAAAAAAGAAATTCCCCACGGATTTGCACCTAAAGTAAAATCACGCTGAAAAACGGCAAGTGAATCAAATTGATTATCACCGGTTAATCGTTCCCATAAAATTGCTTGCAAAGCAATTCCCAGTAATGTTTGATTTGTACCCCAAGAATATTCGCTTCCCTCTCTAAAACTTTTCTTTTTTGAGGTTTCTGAAAATGCAGTAAGATTTTGCAAAATATAGGATTGATATTTTTTGTTAAACTCGGATATTCTGAAATGTGCTAAAGAATTTATGTTGCCCCAACTCCACCAGAAATCTGATTTTGCCGAATCGGCAAATAATTCCGCTTGTTTTAAATACTTTTTATTTCGAGTAATTCTAAACAATTCAACTGCTCCCAAAGCCATTTTACCCCAAGGTTTTTGGTCAACATACATTCCTGTTTTCGACTTTGCAATATCAGGAAAAGTGTTAATTTTCCTAAAAAACACCTCGGCTGTTTTTAAACATTTATCAGCAAATGATGTATAATGAAACTTTTCTTTCCATATTTTAGCCCCTAAAGCCAAAGCTGCCGCATAAATTCCAACTAAATTTTTCCCGATTGATAAATATGCAGGTCGGCTAAATTCCAGCGAATCATTTTCCGGCATTCTCCAGCCAACCGAATGATCTCGAAAATCTTGAACTTCGGTAACTAATAATCGATTCCTATAATTTGAGCGCAACAAATAATCCAAACCTATTTTTGCTTCATCCAAAACATCCGGAACATTATTCTTATCAACATCAAAACTGAAAGTAATGGGATCAAAATCGTATGCAAATAAAAGCATATAAGTTGAAAAAGCAGAGGTATTTAAAAATTTAACATAATCTCCGGCATCGTGCCAACCACCGGTAACGTCGAGTTTTCTAAAATATTCTTTCCCGTTTTTTATTATTGAAGTTGCGTCCGATTTATGGCAAACCCCGTGCAATTCGGGATTTGTAAAACCACATCGTTGAACCTTAAAAAATTCAAGTAATTTATTTGCAAGTTCAAAATATTTAAACCTGTTTATTTGAAATCTAAATGATTTTTGTTTTTTTATTTTTATGTAATATATTCCGCCTTTTGCCAATTCGGAAAAATAAATAACATATAAATTTTTGAAGTTCCCGTATAATCCGTGTGAACTTCCAATATTACCTGTAAAAACAATCTTACCCTTGCTGTTAAAAATCTTAAAATTTTCACCTTTTAAATTTTGATTTGTAAGAATAATTGCACTTTTAACATCCGATTTGCAAAAAGCCATTTGGTTTGTTCTAATATATATATCACTGCTTTGGGCATTTATTTTGTTTGTTAACAAAACAACAAACACCCCTAACATTAATATTCTACGTAATATTTTATTTAAAAAAGTCGGCATATTCATCTTTTAACTCAATTCCTAAACCAAATAATTTATTCAACTTAATTAAACCACTTCGGGTTTCAACACCAACAAAAGGATCGTTGTTAATTAATAAATTACCATCCAAATCAACAAAATCACATTCCGACATTATTTGTGCCGCTGCTGAAATTCCGCATGATGTTTCCGTCATACAACCAATCATTATTTTTAATTTTTTTTCTTTTGCATAATTTATCATTTTTAATGCATTTAATAAACCGCCCGATTTCATTAATTTGATATTTATTCCGGAAAATGCATTTCCAAATTGTTGCAAGTCGGCTAAATTCTTAATTGATTCATCGGCAATTATTGGTATTCTGCTTTTTTCTTTTAAATAAAAAGTCTCTTCAATCTTATCAATCGGAAAGGGCTGCTCAATTAATAAAACATTGTTTTCGTACAAAAAATCCGCCATTTCAGCGGCATAAGATTTATCATTCCATCCACTGTTGGCATCAACAAATAGAGGTTTATCAGTAAATCTTCTAATATTACTAATTACTTCTCTATCCTTTTCTGTCCCTATTTTAATCTTCAGGTAAGTAAAATCCTCAGCGGTTAAAATCTTCCGTTTCATGTCATTTTCATTTCCCAAACCTATCGTAAAAGAAGTAGGTTTGGCAATAGTATTTATTTTAAACATTTCAGATATGGGTAAAGCTTTTAATTTTCCGGCTAAATCATGAAGTGCAATATCAACAGCAGCTATAGCCGAATTATTTTTTACATCGAATTTTTCGTTTAAATCAAAAAGGTATGCAACCGATTCTTCAATTTTCAAAGGCGATATTTGAGACAAATCGATTGTTTGCAAAAAATCAATTACCGTTTCCTGTGTTTCGGGTAAATATTGAGGTAAGGTAGCTTCACCAAAACCAACGAAATTTTCATAAATTAATTTAATTAAAACAGAAGGAGTAAAAGTTCTTGAATAATTTGAAATAGTAAACCTGTTTTTCAGTTCAAGGTTGTATTTTTTAATCTTAATTTTCATTTACATAATATATTATAAAAAATTATTTTTAATCACTAATTATGGAAAATAATTTAACATGAAACTAATATATTAAATTGTTATTATAGTATAAAATTATTAACTTGAGGATGCAGTGAAAATTTAGGGCCTTTGTCCTAATTGTCTTTTTCAAAAGATCACGCCACAAACTAAACTCCAACATTTTTTTATTATTCAATAAATTTAAGGAGTTTACCATGAAAAAATTAAAACTTAATTTTAATGATTTGAAAGTTGAAAGTTTTAATATCCAAAATATCGAAACTGCAAGAGGAACAGTAAAGGGACAAAAGACCTATACTGATCCTGAAGTTTGTGAAACTAAATTGTCCTGTTTCGACTCTTGCGATGAATCATGTCAAGTTGGAACCTGCAATTATTCTTGTGATGGAACCTGTTATATATCTTGCAATGGATCATGCCACATTTCTTGCAATAGAACTTGCAACTATTCTTGCGATGGAAATTGCTATACAAATACCCCTAGTTGTGGACCATGCCCGAATACAGATCCGTATATTTGCGATCCTATTGATAAACGTTAATTATTTTTATGCGAAGCAATTACATAAACAAATTGCTTCGCTATATGTTTTAAATTGAATTTTATTTTTTTACTCCCTTTATAAACCCATTTAATTTTGACCAAAAGTTTCACAAATATACATTGTGATATCTACATTTTGATTTGCAGTATCAATTGTATTATAAGAAATATTTTTTTAAAAAAGTTTTATTATATTGCAAATCCAAACTGCGAGTAAAATTAGAACCTTTGTTCCGATTAACTTCTTAAAGTGCTCGCCACCTACAAAGCTCCGAAAATCTTAAATTTTTTTTTAACAAATTTAATGGAGTTTCCACAATGAAAAAATTAAAACTAAACTTTGATGAATTAAAAGTTGAAAGCTTTAGCGTTCAGAATTCAGAACAACAAAAAGGAACTGTAAATGCTCAAGAACAAAACACAACCCCGATGTTTTGTTATGAATTAAGTGGCCTCGATCATACTTGTGATAACAACACTTGCAATGCCTCTTGTTATAACGGTAGCTGCAATGCTACATGCGATGAATCCTGTAACGGAACATGCTTTTATTTTACTTGCAGTGCTACATGCGAACATTGCTATAGTAATATTTGTGATGATATTAAAACAGCACTTTACTAAAGTGCTGTTTATTTTTCCTCTTTCAATTAATTTTTAATAACTAGAACATATTCTTTATTCGGCATATCTCTATTTTTTTATTTTTCATTTAATTTAAATAAATTTTATTTTCTTTTGTTTAACATTAAATTACTTTATTCAAAGAATTTTATTATCTTATTTTTTCATAAAGCAATCGGAATAATTTATTGGAAAAAATATTTAATTTAATCCTAAATAATTCAACATCTATATTTTGCATTTTCGACAAAACAGGAGAAAGAATTTTTGTATCCGAAAATTGCGAATTAATTTCATACTTCCCTACTACCGAAATAAATTCATTTATATTTCCGTGGATACATGAAGATGAAATGGAAGAAGTTTCACAGGCATTCAAAAAGACATTTAACTTAGAATTTGCAAACGAAACATTTGAATATAGAGCAAAACGAAAAAACGGAAGTTTTTGGTATGCATCAACTACAATTATCAAAAATAAAGATGAAAATTATTTTTTAATTGAAACCCGTGATATTTCTTGGCGAAAAATAAACGAGGATGTTTTACGCGCCAGCGAAAACAGACTAGCCTCCATTTTTGATTCCACATCCGATAGAATTGCCGTTTGGGATGTGAACGGTAATTATTTATATGCAAACAAAGCAGAACTTGAACATTTGGAACTTGCAAGAAATTTTGTAATAGGACAAAATATTTCAACCATTTTCAACAACAAAAATATTGTTAAAAAACGACAAGAAAAAATTCAAGAGGTTTTGAAGCTTAAAAATACTTTACGATTTGAAGATTCATACATCAAAGAAAATCAAGATTTTTTTGATGAAGTAGTCTTGTCGCCAATTTATGACGGCTCTAATCAAATATACGCAATAAGCGTAATACACAGGGATATTACCAACAGAGTAATTGCCGAAAAAAAATTAAAAGTTGCAAATTTAAAGTTGCAACAATCTAATAAAGAATTAGAACAATTTGCCTATGTAGCCTCGCACGATTTGCAAGAACCATTACGAGCAATATCGGGATACATCCAACTCCTAAATAAAAGATATTTTAAGCAAATGGATGCAAAGGCCGATGAATTAATTGAACGCGCGGTATCTGCTACCGAAAGAATGAGAAATTTAATTCAAGATATTTTAACTCTTTCCAGAATTACAACTCATACGGATAAAGTTACTGAAACCAACTTAACTGAAATTGTTAAAAAAGTTTTGCAAAATCTAAATTACACTATTGAATCAAGAAATGCCAAAATTGAGTTTCAGAATTTACCTATCGTGTTTGCCGATGCCTCGCAGATGATTCAACTTTTTCAAAACCTGATTGCAAACGGTCTGAAATTTAACGAAGCAAAATACCCTACAATAAAAATATATTCAAAACAAAAAGAAAATTACTTTGAAATTTATGTGGAAGACAATGGTATTGGCATTAAAAAACAATATGTAAATAAAATTTTTATGATTTTTCAAAGATTACATACACGAGAAGAATATCCCGGAACAGGAATCGGTTTGGCTATCTGCAAAAAAATTGTAGAACGTCATAACGGTAAAATTAGTGTGGAATCTGAATTTGGAAAAGGTTCTAAATTTTATTTTTCTATTCCAAAAAAATAAAATTTTCGTAAATTAGTAAAATATCAAAATATAAAAAGAGGACAATGGATTCTTTAAACAAACCAATCGAAGTACTTCTTATTGAAGATTCTTCAGACGATATTTTCTTAATGAAAGAAGTACTGCAAGACGCCAAAATGCATATTAATCTTCATGTTGCCGAAAACGGTGAAAAAGGACTAGATTTTGTCTATAAAAAAAATGAATTTAAAAATGCTCCTTCTCCAGATTTAATTTTATTGGATCTAAACTTGCCCAAAATAGACGGACGAGAAGTACTTGAAAAATTAAAATCCGATAAAAAATACAAAACAATTCCGGTTGTTGTTTTAACAACCTCTCAATCTGACGAAGATATTAATAAAGCTTACCTAAACAATGCTAATAGTTACATCACAAAACCTGTTGATTTAAATCAGTTTATGAAAGTTGTAAAAACCATTGAAGATTTTTGGCTTACAATTGTAAAACTACCCGATAAACCTTAAAGGATAATAATGCCGTTAAAAGATGTTCAAATTAATATTTTATTAATTGAAGATAGCCCCGACGATGAATTTTTGTTTCGTGAATTTTTATCAGATCATAACAAAAAATCAAAAATCGATGCAATTTATAAAGTAAATTGCACAAGAAGAATTTCCGAAACTATTGAAATTTCAGACTCATTAAACCCCGATTTAATTTTTGTTGATTTAAGCTTACCCGATAGTTCGGGTTTAGATACCTTCAAAAAAGTACAAAATACTTTTCCCGAAAAACCAATTATTGTCTTAACCGGCTTAGACAATGAAAAACTTGCGGTAAAATCGGTTTCGGAAGGAGCTCAGGATTACATCGTTAAAAGTGATATCTCAGAAGTTTACTTAAAACGTGCAATTAAATACGCCATTGAAAGAAACAATTACAAATTAAATCTGAATAAATCTCTTTCATTACTCGAAGCTACTTTAGAAGCTACTGCCGACGGAATAATTGCAGTAGCAACCAACGGTAGAATCACAAACGTAAACAGTAACTTTATTGAAATGTGGGAACTTTCTGACACTATATCCCAAATCAACCAATTTGACCATCTAATAAGTGTAATAAGAGAAAAAATTGAAAAACCGGGCAAATTTATTGCCGAAATTGAAAGTCTGAAAACCCAACAAAAAATGGAAAGTTACTCAATTATTGAATTAAAAAATGAAAAGATTTTTGAAGTTAAATCACGACCTCAAATTATTGAAAATAAAATATCAGGTAGAGTTTGGAGCTTTAACGATATTTCGGCAGCAATAAAATCACAACGCTCAATTAAAGCTTATATGGATGAACTTCAAATAAATCAAGACGCTTTAAATAGAAAGGCATACGAACTTTTTCAAGCAAATCAAAAATTGAAAAAATCGGAAGATGAATTAAAAAATGCAATTGCCACGCGTGATAAATTCTTTTCAATTATTGCCCACGACCTTAAAAGCCCTTTCACTACTTTTCTTGGCATTTCCGGTATGCTTTTGGAAAGCTACGATGAATTTAGTGATGCAGAAAAAAAAGGTTTTGTTTCTTCTATCAATAAAACCGCTCAAAATATTTTAAACCTTTTGGAAAATTTACTTGATTGGTCAAGATTGCAATCCGACACAATTGATTTTTATCCCGAATATCTTAACATGTTTGATTCTGTTGAATCTACAATAAATTTGCTTTCTGATACTGCCAAAGCAAAAAAAATAAAATTAGAAAATAATCTTCCCCCGTCGGTTTTAATTTTTGCAGACCAAAATATGATTGATACTGTTATCAGAAATTTAATTTCGAATGCGATTAAATTTACACCTGAAAACGGGAAAATTTCAATGTCTGTAAAATCTAAAAAAGATTTTGTTGAATTTTTTGTTTCGGATACCGGAATTGGAATAGAAGAAAAAGATATTCCTAAAATTTTTGATGCCGGAATAAATTACACCACTCCCGGAACAAAGCAGGAAAAAGGTACCGGTTTGGGCTTGCTGCTGTGCAAAGAGTTGGTTGATAAAAACGGCGGTAGAATTAAAGTTAGCTCGAAAAAAAATATAGGTAGCACTTTTAGCTTTACGGTTCCTAAAAAAGAAAAAAGTTAGATGCGGTTTTGTAAATATAAATTCTTAATACAGCCTTAAATTTGAACAACATGCCTGTTATTCCGGCCAAATAATTAATAATCGGATTACCCTGAAATACCTTTCCACAAAACCTAAAGTCTGAACCCTGAGCAAAAATCTTCACCCTGAGCGTAGTCGAAAGGGTGAAGAGAAAGTGAGAAAATTGCTTTGAGGTTATAAATATCCCCGCATACTTCAACTCCGCTCAGTATGCTTTCGACTTCTTCGGCACGATGATTTATTTTTTTGAAATTCAGTAAACTATAAATATTCATAATCTTTTTACAATTCTAGTATTGCTTACATTTTAAATGCCGACCGAATTAACTTTTCGTATTTCCTTATTCTATCATAATTTTTGAAATAATCATCCCAACAGAAGTTTCCCATTTTACCGTTTTGTATTAAAGAAATTAATACTGCATCGGGCAAAAAATGAAAAACCGGACGATCTATTTCTTTTGCAATTTTTTCTCTTATTTTGTAAAGACGCTTAAGAATTTGCATCTCATCTTTATTTAATTTCCCTCTTCCTTTTACGTTTCTGTAATTATGTTTTTTTAATTTTAATTCTTCTAATTTTCTACACGATTCCCTAAATAACTCCTCAAAACCATTTTCCTTCATTTTATGAGAAAAAATTTCTTTTAATTCAAACAAATATTTAACATCATTGATAGCATACTTCAGATATTTTTCTTTAAGCGGTCGTTGCATCCAATTCGTTTTTTGCATTTTTCTTTTTGATTTCGGCTCAAGATTTAAATATTTAACCAGCAAATCATTTAACGATAAATGCTCTTCACCAGAAATTTTGGCAGCAATTTGCAAATCAAAAATATTTTTAATTGATACCCCATTTGTTTCCTTAAGCAATCGAACATCAAAACTTGCATCAAACATAATTTTCTCATATTCCCTATTAGTCATAATTTCCCAAAATTCATTTAATTTTAAATCCGACAAAGGATCAATTATATATAAC
>CAZCBD010000079.1:0-11599 GCA_964496755.1 uncultured Melioribacteraceae bacterium | reverse complement strand
CGGGACACGCCGATTATGTTAAAAACATGATTACAGGTGCTGCACAAATGGATGGTGCTATTTTAGTAGTTGCTGCAACTGATGGTCCTATGCCTCAAACACGTGAACATATTCTTTTAGCCCGTCAGGTTGGTGTTCCTAGAATCGTTGTTTTTATGAATAAAGTTGATATGGTTGACGACGAAGAGTTATTGGAATTAGTTGAAATGGAATTAAGAGAACTATTAAGCGAATATGAATTCCCTGGTGATGATATTCCGATAATTAAAGGTTCTGCACTTTTGGCTCTTGAAGCAGCTTCAAGTGATGATATTTCTGTTGAAGATGACAGATTGAATTGCATTTGGGAATTGATGGATGCAGTAGATGATTATATTCCGGTTCCTGAACGCGATGCAGACAAACCTTTCTTAATGCCTGTTGAAGATGTTTTCTCAATTACAGGACGCGGAACGGTTGCTACCGGTAGAGTTGAAAAAGGTGTAATTAAATTAAGTGAAGAAGTTGAAATTATCGGTTTAGGTTTACACAAAAAAACTGTTGTTACCGGTATTGAAATGTTTAGAAAATTATTAGACGAAGCTCAAGCTGGTGATAATGCCGGTTTATTACTTCGCGGTATTGATAAAAAAGAAATTCAAAGAGGAATGGTATTAGCTAAACCCGGTTCAATTACACCTCATACGGAATTTGAAGGTGAAGTTTATATCTTATCAAAAGATGAAGGTGGACGTCATACACCATTCTTCAATGGTTACAGACCTCAGTTTTATTTTAGAACAACCGACGTAACAGGTGTTGCAACATTACCTGAAGGTACTGAAATGGTAATGCCTGGTGATAATGTTAAATTGTCAATAAAATTGATTTCCGAAATCGCTATGGAAGAAGGATTAAGATTCGCTATTCGTGAAGGTGGTAGAACTGTTGGTTCCGGTGTTGTAACAAAAATAATTAAATAAATCTGTTAGTCCCGAGGTTTTTGCCTCGGGGCAAATTATAGGAGTATTAAAGTGCCTGCTCAAAAAATAAGAATAAAATTGAAGTCATACGATCATATATTGATTGACAAATCGACTGAAAAGATTATAAAGACTGTAAAAAGTACTGGTGCAGTTGTTTCAGGACCTATTCCTTTACCAACAAGAAAAACAGTTTTTACAGTATTGCGTTCGCCACACGTTGACAAAAAATCGCGTGAACAATTTGAAATCAGATCGCATAAAAGAATAATTGATATTCATAATTCAAATAATAAAACCGTCGATTCATTGAGCAAATTAGATATTCCGGCGGGTGTTGATATAGAGATTAAGTTATAAGGATTTTAAAATGCCTGGATTACTTGGAAAAAAATTGGGAATGACAAGCGTTTATACGGAAAACGGGGAAAATGTACCTGTAACTGTTATTGAAGCTGGCCCTTGTCAAGTGGTAGAGATCAGGACTAATGATAAAGATGGATACGAAGCCTTGCAATTAGGATTTGGCATTCGAAAGGACAAACACACCAACAAACCATTAGCCGGTATTTGTAAAAAGAATAATGTGAAGCCTGCGAAAGTTTTAAAAGAATTTAAAAACTTTAACATTGCCGATTATAAGTTGGGTGATGAAATTACTGTTGAAGCTTTTAAGGTTGGCGATAGAGTTAAAATTACTAGCAAAAGTATTGGAAAAGGTTTCCAGGGTGTAATGAGACGTCATGGTTTTGGTGGAGTGGGACAAGCTACCCACGGTCAGCATAACAGATTGCGCCATCCGGGTTCTATTGGACAAAGTTCATATCCTTCAAGAGTTTTGAAAGGAATGAAAATGGCCGGAAGACAAGGAAACGAAAAAGTTACTTTGAAAAACGTTAGTATAGTTAAAGTTATTCCTGAGAAAAATGTTATTTTGGTAAAAGGTGCCGTGCCCGGTGCTGTAAATTCAATTGTTGAAATCAAAAATTAGAGAAACTGGTACAATGAAATTAGATGTTTATAAAATAGATGGTACGAAATCAGAACAGAAAGTTGAATTATCTGATTCAATCTTTGCTGTTGAACCTAATGACCATGTGATATATCTTGCTGTTAAAGCACATCTTGCAAATAAAAGGCAAGGTACTGCAAAAACAAAAGAAAGAAGTGAAGTAAGAGGTACCGGACGTAAACCTTGGAGACAAAAAGGCCGTGGAGGAGCTCGTGCGGGTTCATTTAAATCTCCGTTATGGGTTGGCGGTGGAACTATCTTTGGCCCTAAGCCGCATAGTTACCGTCAGAAACTAAATAAAAAAGTTAAAGTTTTGGCCAGAAAATCAGCTTTATCATATAAAGCCAAGGCAGAACAAATTATAATTGTAGAAGACTTTAACTTTGAAGCTCCAAGAACTAAAGATTTTGAAGCCGTATTGAAAAAATTAAATATTGCCGGAAAGAAAACTTTGTTGCTTACAAATGGCAATTTGGAAAATGTTTATAAATCCGGTAGAAATATTCAAAAAGTTCAAATTGTTGACGCAAAAAATGCATCTACATACGATTTATTGAACAATCAGGTATTACTTGTTCAAAAAGGTGCAGTTGAAAGTATAGAAAAAATATTAAATAATTAAAGACCTTAGGTTTGAGATGCGAAAAGTACTTATTAGACCATTAGTAACGGAAAAAATGACACAAATTACAGAAAAGATTAACAAGTATGGATTTGTTGTTGATGTAAACTCAAATAAGATTGAAATTGCTAAAGCAATTAAAGAAAGATTTAATGTTGATGTAGTGTCGGTTAATACTGTGAAATATAAAGGTAAAACAAAAACACAATTTACCAAAAAGGGGAGATTTGAAGGTAAAACCCCGCAATTTAAAAAAGCGTACGTTTCGTTGAAAGAAGGTCAGACGATTGATCTTTTTGGCGAAGTATAGAATAAGATTATGTTGGAGTTATTTTAAATGGCTATAAGAAAATTTAAACCAAATACACCCGGAACAAGATTTATGTCGGTTTCAACATTCGAAGAAATCACAAAATCTTATCCGGAAAAAAGCCTTACTGTTGCACTGAAAAAATCAGGCGGTAGAAATAGCGAAGGAAGAGTAACTGCAAGACACAGAGGCGGCGGTCACAAAAGAAGATACAGGATTATTGATTTTCGCAGAGAAAAAACAGGTATTCCGGCAAAAGTATTTTCTATTGAATATGATCCTAATAGATCGGCTAGAATTGCATTGTTGCACTATGCCGATGGAGAGAAAAGATATATTCTTGCCCCAGAAGGCTTAAAAGTAGGTGATAAAGTTCAATCCGGCGCAGGTTCGGAAATCAAAATTGGAAATGCGTTAAAATTGAAAGATATTCCATTGGGTAGTTATGTTCATAATGTTGAATTGAAACCCGGAAAAGGCGGACAGTTAGGTCGTTCGGCCGGAACAGCAATTCAATTGAATGCCAAGGAAGGAAAAAATGCATTACTAAAAATGCCCTCGGGCGAAGTTAGAATGGTTAGCTTGGAATGTATGGCTACTTATGGTGTTGTTGGAAATAGTGACCATTTTAATATAAGTATTGGTAAAGCGGGACGTTCACGCTGGTTAGGAAAAAGACCTCATGTTCGAGGTGTTGCTATGAACCCTGTAGATCACCCGATGGGTGGTGGCGAAGGTAAAACTTCGGGAGGCGGTCATCCGGTATCTCCTTGGGGCCAAAAAGCTAAAGGATTGAAAACCAGAAAGAAAAAAAGTCCTTCGGACAAATTTATTGTAAAACGTAGAAACAAAAAATAAGACGAGATAGATATGCCAAGATCGGTTAAAAAAGGACCATTTATTGATCAAAAATTATTGAAAAAAGTTAGAGCACAAAAAGACTCAAATTCTAAAAAAATAGTTAAAACTTGGTCAAGAGCAAGTACAATATCACCTGAATTTGTAGGTTTTACAATTGCAGTACACAATGGAAAACAAATGGTGCCTGTTTATATATCTGAAAACATGGTAGGACATAAGTTAGGTGAATTTGCACCAACCAGGTTATTTAGAGGTCATCCAGGAACTAAAGCTGAAAAAGCATCTAAGGTAAGATAATAAGGTCGAGGAATATAAATGGAAGCTAAAGCAAAACATAAATATATAAGTTCTTCTCCAAGGAAAATGCGTTTAGTTATTGATTTAATTAGAGGCATGTCGGTAGATAAAGCTATAGAAACATTACATTTTAGCAAAAAACATCCGGCAAAAGTTGCTGAAAAAGTTTTGAAATCTGCAGTTGCTAATCTTTATAACAAAGATGAAAATGCAAATTTTGAAACAAATGAATTATTTGTGAAGGAAGCCTATGTTGATCAAGGTCCTACATTAAAAAGAATTCAGCCTGCTCCTATGGGTAGAGCTTATAGAATTAGAAAAAGATCAAATCATTTAACAATAGTTGTTGCTAACAAAGGTTAATTAGGAGGTTTAATTGGGACAAAAGACAAACCCAATAGGACTTAGAGTTGGTGTAATAAGAGGTTGGGAATCTAACTGGTACGAAGATAAATCTTATGCTACAAAATTAGCTGAAGATAAAAATCTAAGAAAGTATATTCGTCAGAGGTTACAAAAAGCCGGAGTGTCTAGAATAATCATTGACAGAACATCGAAGAATGTAATAATTACAATTCATACTTCGAGACCCGGAGTTGTGATTGGAAAAAGTGGAAAAGAGATAGCGCAACTGGAACAAGAACTTAAACAAGTTACTTCGAAAGAAGTAAAAGTTCAGATAAATGAAATTAAAAGACCTGAATTGGATGCTAATTTGGTTGCACAAAACATTGCTGCTCAATTGCGTGGAAGAATATCTTTTAGACGAGCTATGAAGCAAGCAATTACTTCGGCCATGAGAATGGGCGCCGAAGGAATTAAAATTCAATGTTCCGGACGTTTAGGCGGTGCCGAAATGGCAAGATCGGAAGGTTACAAAGAAGGAAGAACTCCTTTACATACAATAAGAGCAGATATTGATTATGCTACAGCCACTTCGCATACAATTTATGGTGCAATTGGTGTGAAAGTTTGGATTTGTAGAGGTGAAATTTTAGGCAAAAGATTATCAGATTAAAAGTTTTGAGGTAAAGTGCTATGTTAATGCCGAAAAGAGTTAAATATAGAAAATCGCATAGACCAAGTTTAAAAGGTAAAGCTTATAGAGGAAATCGTATTGCCTTTGGTGATTTCGGGTTAAAAGCTTTGGAAAATGCATGGATTACAAGTAGACAAATAGAAGCATGCAGAATTGCAATTTCAAGAAGAACTAAAAGAGACGGTAAATCATGGATTAGAATTTTCCCTGATAGACCGTATACTAAAAAGCCATTGGAAACCAGAATGGGTAAAGGTAAAGGAGCTCCCGAATATTGGGTGGCTTGTGTAAAACCCGGAAGAATTTTATTTGAAATTGCCGGTGTGTCTAAAGAAATTGCACAAGAAGCTTTTAGAATTGCTTCTCATAAATTACCAATAAAAACAAAATTTGTAACAAGACCTGATTACGAATAACGGAGAAGTTGCTAGATGAAGATATATGAAATTCGCGAAATGAATAGCGATGAAATCAGGAAAAGAATCGCAGATGAAGAAAACAATCTTGTCGATTTAAGATTTCAACATGAGTTGAGACAGTTAACAAATACTGCAAAGTTAAAAAATTTGAAAAAAGATATTGCCCGGATGAAAACCGTTTTATCCGAAAGAGAAAAAACACCCGAGCAAAATAAACAAGGAGATAACGCATAGTTATGGAAGCACGTGGGTTAAGAAAAACCAAAGTTGGTGTTGTAGTTAGCAATAAAATGGATAAATCTATTTCTGTTGCAATTGAAAGAAGAGTTGCACACCCGATTTATAAGAAATACTTTAAAAAAACCACTAAACTAATGGCTCACGATGAAAAGAATGAATGTGCTATCGGTGACATAGTTAAAATAATGGAAACAAGACCATTAAGTGCCAACAAAAAGTGGCGTTTGGTTGAAATTGTTGAAAAAGCTAAGTAATTGATTGTCAGGATAAGGAGTTTGAAGAATGATACAAGAAGAAACAAATTTAGTAGTTGCTGATAATTCAGGTGCAAAAAAAGTGAGATGCATTCGTGTACTTGGCGGAAGCAGCAGACAATACGCAAGTGTTGGCGATGTAGTGGTTGTAACAGTGAAAGCAGCTATCCCTCACGGTAATGTGAAAAAAGGTACTGTTTCCAAAGCTGTTATTGTTCGTACAAAAAAAGAAATTAGAAGATCTGATGGTTCCTATATTAGATTTGATGAAAATGCGGCAGTATTAATTGATGATCAAAACGAACCAAAAGGCACTCGTATTTTTGGCCCTGTTGCAAGGGAATTAAGAGAAAAGAAATTTTTCAAGATAATTTCTTTGGCTCCAGAGGTTTTATAAAATATTATTGCAGGATTAAAAAATGAAAATACGTAAAGATGATAATGTAATTGTAATTGCCGGAAACGATAAAGGAAAAACCGGAAAAGTATTAAAAGTTTTCCCTAAAGAAAATCGTGTAATTATTGAAGGCGTTAATGTTAGGAAAAGAAGTACTAAACCAAGTCAATCAAATCCTCAAGGTGGTATAATTGAATTGGAGTCTCCTATCAATGTTTCTAATGTGATGTTGGTTGATCCTAAAAAGAATGAACCTACTAAAATTGGGACTAAAATAATTATTGACGATAAGACCGGCAAGAAAAAAAGAGAAAGAGTAAGTAAATTAACTGGCGAAATGTTATAATAATCTATCATAGGGATTAAAAAGACTATGGCTAAAACCAAAAAGAAAAATACTGAAAAAGTTGTTGAGGAAAAAATTACTCCTCGTTTGTTTACAAAATATAATGAAACTATAAAACCTCAGCTAAAAGAGAAGTTTAATTATAAAAGTATAATGGAAGTACCCAGACTTGAAAAAATTGTGATTAATATGGGTATTGGCGGTGCAGTTCAAGATTCAAAATTATTGGACGAAGCAGTGCGCGATTTGGAAACCATTGCCGGACAAAAAGCTTCTATTAGAAAAGCTAAAAAGGCAATTTCCAATTTCAAATTAAGAGCCGGAATGAAAATCGGCGCAAAGGTTACTTTAAGACGCGAAAGAATGTATGAATTTTTAGATAGATTAATTTCTATTGCTTTACCTCGTGTACGCGACTTTAGAGGAATATCTGACAAATCATTTGACGGACGGGGAAATTATACTTTGGGTATAAAAGAACAAATCATTTTCCCTGAAATTAATATTGATAAGGTATCAAAAGTTGTTGGTATGGATGTTACTTTTGTAACAACAGCTAAAACAGATAAAGAAGCATACGAATTAATGTTGGCATTTGGTGTGCCATTTGTTAAAAAACAAGTTAATAATGCTTAAGTAGGAATATTATGGCAAGAAAAAGTTTAATTGCACGCGAAGCTAAAAGACAAAAATTAGTTGACAAATATGCAGAACTAAGAAAAAAACTTAAAGAAAACGGCGAATATGACGAGTTGCAAAAATTGCCTCGAAATAGTTCGAAAGTTAGATTGCATAACAGATGTCAATTTACAGGAAGATCACGCGGTTTTTATAGAAAATTTGGAGTTTCACGTTTGGTACTTCGTGAAATGGCTTTAAGCGGAGAAATTCCTGGTCTTAAAAAGTCAAGTTGGTAAAAATTAGGAGTATATAAATGGCTGTTACAGATCCAATTGCTGATTTCTTAACAAGAATAAGAAATGCAATAAAAGCAGAAAAAAAATATGTGGAAATTCCGTCTTCTAATACTAAAGTTAGAATGGCTGAAATCTTGAAAGAAAACAAATTTATAACTGATTTTGAAGTTCTTGAAGATAATAAACAAAATATTTTGAAAATTAAGTTGAAATATATTGATGAAGAACCTTCAATATCAGGATTAAAAAGAATTAGCCGCCCGGGATTAAGAAAATATGCCGGCAAAGATGAATTGCCTAGAGTTTTTAATGGATTGGGAATTGCAATAATCTCAACAAGTAAAGGATTAATGACGGAACGTCAGGCTAAAAATGAAGCAGTTGGTGGAGAAGTGATCTGCCATATTTGGTAATATTATTGATGGAGTGTAAAAGTGTCCAGAATAGGTAAAAAACCGATAAATATTAAAGATGTACAGGTTACTTTAGAAAACAACAATATTAAAGTAAAAGGTAAATTAGGTGAATTACAAATGAATATTCATCCCAATATTACTGTGAAAATTGATGGTGATGAAGTTATTGTAACCAGACCGGACGATAAAAAGGAAAACAGATCCTTACACGGTTTAACAAGGTCATTGATAAGTAATATGGTAGAAGGCGTAACCAATGGCTTTAAGAAAACTTTGGATATAGTAGGCGTTGGTTATAAAGCTGAGATGAAAGGTTCAAACTTATTATTAACAATTGGATATTCGCACCCGATTTATTTTGTTCCTGTACCGGAAATTAAAATTGAAACTCCCTCGGCAACTCAAATTGTTATATCGGGTATAGATAAAGAATTGGTTGGATTAGTTGCTGCAAAAATCAGATCATTTAGAAAACCTGAACCTTACAAGGGTAAAGGAATTAAATACTCTGATGAACACATAATTCGAAAAGCTGGTAAATCAGCGGGTAAATAATCATCGATTAAGCATTTGGAGATGTTGATTAAATGAATAAGAAAGAACAAAAAGTAATTAAAAGAAGAAAGTTACGAGTAAGAAATAAAATAACAGGTTCAACCGAAAGACCCAGATTGAATGTTTTTAGAAGCTTAACTAATATATATGCTCAAATAATTGATGATTCTGCAGGTAAAACACTTGTAGCTGCTTCATCATTATCACCTGAAATTGCAGATGAAATTAAAGCTGCAAAATCAAAAGTTGAAAAGAGTAGTATTGTTGGAAAATTATTAGCCAAAAAAGCTTTGGAAAACAAAGTAGAAACAGTTGTTTTCGATAGAAACGGTTATAGATATCACGGTCGAGTGAAAGCTTTGGCTGATGGATGCCGCGAAGGCGGACTTAAATTTTAAGTTTTACTTTTAGCCGGATCGTCTAACGGTAGGACTACGCCCTTTGGAGGCGTCTGTACAGGTTCGAATCCTGTTCCGGCTGCAAAAAATTATTACAATTACAATTTAAATAATTGTATATTTACGTTTTGAAAATTCATTTTTAATGGAGATAGAATTGAAGCACAAGAAAGTTACAATATTAGATGGATTAAAAGAAAAGGTTGTGCACATTAACCGTGTAGCAAAAGTTGTTAAAGGTGGTAGAAGATTCAGCTTTAATGCTATTGTTGTTGTTGGTGATGGTAACGGTCATGTTGGTGTTGGATTAGGTAAAGCAAACGAAGTAACTGACGCAATCTCCAAGGGTATAGATGATGCTAAGAAAAATATTTATAAAGTACCCGTTGTAAGAGGAACATTGCCACATCAAATAATTGGTAAATATGGTGCAGGAAAGGTTCTCTTAAAACCTGCTTCGCCAGGTACAGGTTTGATTGCAGGTGGTGGAGTTCGTGCAGTATTGGAAGCAGCCGGAGTTCAAGATATTTTAACCAAATCACTTGGTTCAAGTAATCCGCATAACCAAGTTAAAGCAACATTAAGTGGATTGATGAATTTAGTTGATGCAAACACAATGGCTGCAAAACGTGGCATGACAGTAAGTGAATTGTTTAATTCCTAATTTAGGCAGGTTAGAAATGAAATTAAAGATAATGCAAATTAAAAGTACAATTGATAGAAAAAAAGATCAGAAACTTACTATTGAAGCGTTAGGTTTAGGAAAAATAAACAGAACAGTAATTCATAATGATACTCCTCAGATTAGAGGAATGGTAAGAAAAGTTGCTCATCTATTAAAAGTTGAAGAAATTGAGGATTAGGCAGAATGGATATTTTAAGTAATCTTAAATACGCTGAAGGTTCAAGAAAGAACAGAAAAAGAGTTGGTCGAGGTGAAGGTTCAGGTCATGGTGGCACTGCCACTCGTGGTTCAAACGGGCAACGTTCACGTTCGGGTGCAAAAAGAAGAGCTTGGTTTGAAGGTGGTCAAATGCCTTTGCAAAGACGTGTACCGAAACGTGGTTTTACAAATATATTTAAAGTTAGATATCAATCTGTTAATGTATCCAGATTACAAAATTTAGCAGATAAAAATAAGCTTGAAAATGGTGTTGTTAATGCTGAAGTTTTATATAAAAACGGTTTGATTTCAAAAGCAGTGTCCCCTTTTAAAATTTTAGGTACGGGTGATCTAACTGCTAAATTGAATGTTGAAGCGTATGCTTTCAGCGAAACTGCAAAAAATAAAATTGAAGCTGCTGGTGGAACTATTAAAGAGATAGAAGCTTAATGAGCAAAATAACAGATACTTTCAGAAATATTTTAAAAATCGACGAATTAAGACAACGTATTCTTTATACATTAGGTCTTTTGGTCGTAGTAAGACTTGGTGCCCATATTACTTTACCGGGCGTTGATTCTTATTTATTGTCTGATGCAATGGCTAATTCAACATCGGATAACTTATTTGGTCTTTACGATCTTTTTGTTGGTGGTGCTTTTAAAAATGCTGCTATATTTGCACTTGGGATTATGCCCTATATTAGTGCATCTATTATTATTCAGCTTATGGGTGCCGTTGTTCCTTATTTTCAGAAACTCCAACAAGAAGGTGAAGACGGTAGAAAGAAAATTACACAATTAACCCGATACGGAACAATTCTGATTTGTATTTTCCAAGGTTGGGGGGTAACTATTTACCTTCAGAATATGACTCACGGTGGAAGCCATATCGTACCATTAGAGGTGCAAGGGTTCGGGTTTATTTTTTCATCTATAACTTTATTGGTGGCTGGTACAGCCTTCATGATGTGGCTTGGCGAGCAAATTACTGATAAAGGAATTGGTAACGGTATTTCCCTGATAATATTTATTGGTATTATTAACAGATTCCCATTTGCTGTTTTAGATGAATACAGATTACTTGCTGCCGGTACAAGAAACATAGTAATTGAACTGGTTGTACTTGGATTTATGGGATTAATTATAGCCGGAGTTGTTTTAGTAACTCAAGGTACACGCCGAATACCGGTACAATATGCAAAAAGAGTTGTTGGCAGAAAAGTATATGGTGGTGTAACTCAATATATTCCTTTACGTGTAAACACTGCCGGTGTGATGCCTATTATTTTTGCACAATCTATTATGTTTGTTCCAAGTACTTTATTGTCTTTCTTCCCTGACAATGAATTTATTCAAAGTGTAGGTAGATATATTACTTACGGATCAGTTGGTTATTCGGTTGTAATAGGTTTACTCGTAGTCTTCTTCACCTATTTTTATACTGCAATTGCTTTCAACCCGAAAGATGTTGCAGACAATATGAAGAAGCAAGGTGGATTTATTCCCGGTATTAGGCCAGGAAAACAAACATCGGAATTTATTGATAATATTTTAACCAAAATAACTTTACCGGGATCAATTTTCCTAGCAATTGTTACGATACTCCCCACCTTATTTCGAAAGTGGGAATATCACCAAGCTTTGCATCATTTTTTGGTGGAACAAGTTT
>CAZCBD010000078.1:0-11742 GCA_964496755.1 uncultured Melioribacteraceae bacterium | reverse complement strand
AGTTCATCGAATCTATTTATTTTGATTTTGTTACCATATGTTCCGGCAGTAATTTTTTTTGCGAATTTAACCATTTCTCTTAGAGGATTAGCAATATCCTTTGTTAGTTTTACTCCGGTAACAAATCCCGAAATCAAAAATATAACCAGTAGTAATCCGATAATTATGTATGTGCTGTAAATTGAATGGTAAATAGTATCATTTGCCAGTTGCAAATGCTTTTTTGCGACTGCTTGTAATTCACGATTCAAGGTTTTTTGAATTTTATTTTTTGTTACTAAAAACTTAGAGATCTCTTTATTTTTTTCCTTTTCGTATTTTACAATTTTAAGTGCCGAAGAGACAATGGAATTAAAATTGTTTTTTAAGATTGATAACCATTTTTTTTCGGTTGCATTTAAATTTGTTTTTAGAAGCAAATTAAAATACTTGTTAAAGTCTTTAGTGTCTTTTTTGATTCTCTCTTCAAAAATTGTGTCCTTAGTCATTAAGAATTTACCTAAACCCTTAATTATTCCGTTAATATTTATTTCTAATTCCAGAGTATAAGTATATTCGGTTAATGCGTTAGGGTAATTATTCTGAATAGAGATTTGTATTTGTTCATCAATTATCGAATCAATATACCTTGCTTTATTTGAAACGAAATTAAAAAGTTCATTTTGTTTGGCAATTAAATCAAAAAGAATATTTGTGAATTTTTCAAATTCAATAAATTCGGTTTCTATTTTCTGTATTAAAAAAAACTCTTCTTCACTATTTGCTAATTTCTCGTATTCCTTTTTTGCGATTAGAAACTTTGAAATTTCATGTTTGATTTTAGTTTTAAGTGCATAATTATATGAATTTGCATAGCTCATTAAATAAGAAGTGGCCGATATTATATTAAGTTCCATTTTATGTGCCCAGGTAAAGGCGGGGCTTTCAACTTCTACAATAAGATTGGTATTGTTTATGATTTCATGTGTTTGGTATAATGTTGTTATTGCAATTAAAACAGTAAAAATCAACAACATTCCAATCTTTACAGACAATCTTTTTTTTATATTTCTTTTCATCGGACCTTTATAAAATGTGAATCTATAATCGGAAATATGAAGTTGAGTTTAATTGTTTTATTATTGTAAATGGTATAATTTAAAGAAGATAGCAGTTAAAAAATATACAACTAAAAAAAGGGGCTCAGTTAAGCCCCCTTTTTTTATAATCTAAATAGCACACCGGCTCTAACAGAAAGATATGACCCATTTGAAATTGAATATTTGGCTTCAGCAAATAAGTCTAGATTTTTATTTAATTTTTTAGTTGCTCCGGTACCAAGATTAAGGCCTATGTCGGTATTGCTTGTTGAAGTTGTACCGAGACCCCAATTAATTTCAATTTCCCACATTAAAATGTTAAGACCACCAATTGCGTAAATATCAAAACCGCCTTTTTTTGTAAAATAATAATGAGCATCAAAATCCAATGCATTCCAAGTAACAAAGTCATTTTCAAAATAATGAGTAAATGAAGCGGCAGCTTCCCATTCTTTGTTAATAGTATAAGTTCCGTTTGCCGAAATACCAAAACTTGCTATATCTGTAGCAAACCCCGCAGAACCGCCTACTTTAATGTTTTGTGCAAACATAAAGCTGGATACTAATAATAACGAAACGATAAATAGTAAATGCTTTTTCATCGATTTTTCCTTGTGTTTGTGAATAATTAACTCTATTAGTTTTAAACATAAAAGTATCACTAATTTTACTTTGTTTAAATGATTATTTTCCGTCATACTGTTTAATATTGTTGTAGATCACAATGTCAAAAATGACGCAATTTGTTTTCCCCCTTCCTTTTTTGTCGTTGCCAAATAAATATATTAGTACAAGAATAAAGCGAAAGAAAGAGAACCCAGAATACTTAAAAAAATGACAATAATGACTTCCTCTGTTTTTTTTGAATTCATATTTTGCAGAAAATCATCCGTAAATTAATACTTAAATAGAATTAAATGACGGTATGCAAATTGTATTGTTAAAAAATAAAATAGGTGAAAATTGAAAGGTATTGTTTTTGACATAAAAAAATTTGCTGTTCACGACGGGCCGGGAATTAGAACTACGGTGTTTTTAAAAGGGTGTCCGTTAAAATGCCAATGGTGCCAGAATCCCGAAAGTATAAATCCAAAATGTGAAACAATCATTAAAATTAACAGAAAGAAAAATTTGAATCTTTCATATTCCGAAACTAAAGAAGTATTTGGCCGAGAGGTTTCAGCCGATGAGATTTTCGATGAAGTAAAGAAAGATATGTTGTTTTACGAAAATGGCGGCGGTGTAACTTTTTCCGGTGGCGAACCACTAATGCAAGTGGATTTTTTACTCGAGCTTCTAAAAAAATCAAAAAGTGAAGATTTTCATACTGCGGTTGATACTTCCGGAATGTCGGAATTTATGAATTTTGAAAAAATATTACCCTTTACGGATTTGTTTTTGTACGACATTAAAATATTTAATGATGAATTACATAAAAAATTTACCGGTGTTTCAAATAAAACAATTTTGGGAAATTTAAAAAAAATAATCGCTGCAGGAGCTAATATCAAAGTACGAATTCCTCTTATTCCTGCAATTACCGATACACATGAGAATATCGACCGGATTACCGATTTTTTAAACAACACGAAAAAAATAAAACAAATAGACATTTTACCATTCAATACAATTTATAAAAATAAATATTTGAAAATGAATTTGGAAAATAATTTGAAAGGATTGGAAAGACAAAGCGAAAAAAAACTGGAAGAAATACGCAAATTAATTGTATCAAAAGGTTTCGAAGTTCAGATTGGAGGATGAAAAATGATCGAAAAAAAAATGATTGAAAAAAAATTTAATGAGAGAATAGATTATTTAAGAAATTTAACTTTAACAGCCGAACCGACTATTTCATCGGAAAGGGCAAAATTGGTTACTGAATTTTATAAATCGGGCGAACCGCAAAAATATTCAATTCCTATTCAAAGAGCATTGAATTTCAAGTATATAATGATGAATAAATCTTTGCCCGTTTTAAATGGTGAACTTATTGTTGGCGAAAAAGGAGATAAGCCGAAGGCAACACCAACTTATCCGGAAATTTGTACTCATTCACGTAAAGATTTGGAAATTCTAAATAATCGTCGGAAAGTTTGTTTTAAATCCGATAAAAAAACCAGAGATTTTTTAGTAAACGAAGTTAAACCATTTTGGGAAGGTAAATCAATACGTGATAGAATAATGTCTGAACAAGATCAAGCTTGGAAAGATGCATACGCAGCAGGTGTTTTTACTGAATTTATGGAGCAGCGCGCACCGGGGCATACGGTTGCCGATGAAAAAATATTTAAAAAAGGAATGCTGGATTTTAAATTGGAAATTGCTGAAAGTATCGCAAATTTGGATTTTTATAATGATCCGGAAGCATTTTCCAAGCGGGAGCAACTTAGGGCAATGGATATAAGTTGTGATGCAATTATTTTATATGCAGAACGCTATTCGGAAAAATTAAAAAAAATGGCTGATCTTGAAAAAGATGAGCAAAGAAAAAACGAATTATTTGAAATGTCGAGAATTTGTGTAAAAGTTCCTGCTTATGCGCCCGACACATTTCACGAAGCATTACAATATTATTGGTTTGTTCATATTGGTGTTACTACTGAATTAAATACTTGGGATTCTTTTAATCCCGGCAGGTTAGATCAGCATTTATATCCGTTTTATAAAAAGGAAATTGAAAAGGCTACATTAACAAAAGAAAAAGCGAAAGAATTATTAATGGCATTGTGGCCTAAATTCAACAACCAACCGGCACCACCCAAAGTTGGTGTAACGGCCCAAGAAAGTAACACTTATACCGATTTCTGTTTAATTAATGTTGGCGGACTTACAAACGAAGGAGCGGATGCTACGAACGAATTAACATATCTGATTTTAGATGTGGTGGAAGAAATGCGATTATTGCAACCAAGTTCTATGGTACAAATTAGCAAAAAAAATCCGGATAGATTACTTAAAAGAGCATTGCAAATAATTAAAACCGGCTATGGGCAACCCTCACTTTTTAATACCGATGCAATTATTCAAGAGATGATTCGTCATGGAAAAACAATTGAAGATGCCCGGAACGGCGGAGCTTCCGGTTGTGTTGAAACCGGCGCTTTTGGTAAAGAAGCTTACATTTTAACAGGTTATTTTAATTTAACCAAAGTACTAGAGTTAACTTTAAATAATGGTTTTGACAAAAGAACTCAAAAACAAATAGGACTTAAAACCGGTGATGTTCGTGAATTTGATTCATTCGATAAATTGTATGAAGCTTTCGAAAAACAGTTAAAATATTTTATAGACATTAAAATTAAAGGCAATATCGTAATTGAACAATTGTATGCAAAATATTTACCGGCAACTTTTCTTTCTGTAATTATTGATGATTGCATTAAAACCGGTAAAGATTATAACGCCGGCGGAGCTCGCTACAACACATCCTATGTACAAGGCGTTGGGATGGGTACTATTACAGATTCGTTTTCTTCAATTAAAAAACATGTGTTTGAAGATAAAAGAATTTCAATGTCGGAATTACTCGATATTTTGGAAAGTAATTTTGAAGGGGCGGAAACCTTACGACAAATTTTGCTAAAAGATACACCACGCTATGGCAATGACAATGATCGTGCGGATAACATTACCAAACAAATATTCGAATCATTTTATAATTGCGTTGATGGCAGACCAAATAGCAAAGGCGGCTTTTTCAGAATTAATTTGCTGCCAACCACTGTTCATGTATATTTCGGTAGTGTGCTTGATGCCACGCCCGACGGTAGATTTAAAGGCAAACCTATTTCGGAAGGCATTTCGCCGGTGCAAGGTACCGATGTAAACGGTCCAACAGCTGTTATTAAATCCGCCGCAAAAATTGATCACTTAAGAACAGGCGGAACATTGTTAAATCAAAAATTATTACCCGAACAGTTTGAAACGGAAGAAGGTGTAAAAAAGATTATAAATTTAATCCGTACTTATTTTAGGATGGATGGACATCATATCCAATTCAATGTTGTAACTGCCGATACCTTGCGAAAAGCTCAAGCTAATCCTGAAGAGTATCGAGATTTAATTGTACGCGTTGCCGGTTACAGTGATTATTTTGTTGATTTGGTTGACGGATTACAGGAAGAAATAATTGCCAGAACAGAACAAGAAATTTAAAATGGAGATTTAATGTTTAGTCTAAAAACTTATTCCGAGAGAAGAAAAAAAATAACCCGACAGTTTGACGATGGTATTTTATTTTTTATGGGAAACAATGAAAGTTCCATGAATTATGCTGATAATACGTATCATTTTAGGCAAGACAGTTCGTTTTTATATTTTTTCGGATTAGATTTACCCAACCTTGCGGCATTTATTGATTGCCATAGCGGAACGGAATATATAATTGGGGATGATTTAACAATGGATATGATTGTTTGGATGGGTACCCATCCGAAGATTAAAACCCAAGCGGAAAAAGTCGGAGTTAAAAAAGTTTTGTCGTGGAAAGAAGCTGAAGATTATTTTCAAAATGTTAAATCTAAAAAAATAAGAATTTTGCCTCAATACAGAGCAGATAACTTAATAAAAATAAGTAAATTATTTCAAACTTCAATAGATGAAGTTAAAAATAATGTTTCCGTTTCGTTTATTAAAGCAGTGGCAAACCTAAGAAATTACAAATCAAAAGAAGAAATAGAAGAAATTAACAAAGCGGTCTCTATTTCTGCAGATATGCATATTGCCGCTATGAAATTTGCAAAACCGGGAATGAAAGAATATGAAGTTGCAGCCAAGATTATGGAAGTTGCCAAAAGCAATAATGCATCTCTTTCATTTCCGATTATTTGTACCGTTAATGGACAAACATTGCACAACCATTATCATGGTAATGAGTTAAAAACCGGACAGATGTTATTGATAGATGCCGGAGCGGAAACTGCAATGCATTATGCCGGCGATTTATCTCACACTTTTCCGGTAGATAAAAAATTCACTGAACAACAAAAATTAATTTATCAAATTGCGCTGGATGCACACAATGAAGCCGTTAATAAATTAACGCCGGGTGTTAAAATGTTGGATGTTCATTTTGCTGCATGCAGAAAAATTGCCGAAGGATTAAAAAACATAGGTTTAATGAAAGGAAATTTGGAAGAAGCGGTAAACTTAGGTGCCCATGCATTATTTTTTCCTTGCGGAACAGGGCATATGATGGGACTCGATGTTCACGATATGGAAAATTTCGGCGAACAGTATGTTGGTTATACCGATCAATTAAAAAAAGAAAAAAATCTTTTCGGGCTAAAATCGTTGCGATTGGGCAGGGAATTAGAACCCGGATTTGTTTTAACAATTGAACCCGGAATTTATTTTATCCCGGAGCTAATTAATATGTGGAAGGCGGAAAATAAATTTTCGGATTTTATAAATTACTCGGAAGTTGAAAAGTTTAAGGATTTCAGCGGCTGCAGGTCGGAAGAAGACTTTTTGATTACTGAAAGTGGCCATCGGTTATTGGGTAAAGAAGTACCCAAAGAAATCAATTTAGTAGAAGCTATGCGAGCCGAATAATTTCGGCTCCGTATTTTTAAGGAGATTGTTATGAACAGAAAAAAAAGATCTTTAATATTGATTTTGTGGTTGTTTTTATTATTTCAGACTTCAAATATTTGGGGTCAAAATATTCAATTTGAAAATTATTTTAAAAACAAAACCTTTAGAATTGATTTGTGTCGTACGGGAGATGCAACAACAGATATTACAAGTATTCAATTTATTTATCGATATGGAGTTTGGAGCGGAAATCCTCAACATTTAATTGATCCTTTTCCTATGGGAAGAAATAGAATTAAGGTTTACGATTTAACACAAAATAAATTGATTTATTCCAGAGGTTATGATAGTTATTACGGTGAATATCGTACAAGTCAACCGGCCTTGGATGGTGTTAAGAGAACTTTCCTTGAATCTGTTTTTATCCCTGAACCAATTCGTCCCGTTATGTTAGTATTAGAAGAAAGAGATAAACAATATGTTTATCACGTTAAACAACAATTTAAAATAGATCCGAACGATTATCATATTTTATCGGAATCGCCGGCAGAAAAAGCAAAGGTAATTAATGTGATAAAAAACGGTTCTTCGCAACATAAGGTTGATTTAGTGATTGTAGGTGAAGGCTATTCGAAAAAGGATTCTGAAAAATTTAGTTCGGACTTAAACAAATTTGTAAAAATCTTTTTTGAAATGGAACCTTATAAAAGTAATAAAGAAAAGTTCAATATTTACGGCCTTTATCCGGAGTCGGAAGAAAGTGGAATTGACCAGCCTACAAAACATATTTATGTAAACACCGCTTTGAATTGTACATTCAATTCAATGGATTCTCCGCGTTATTTATTAACGGAAGACACAAGAAAATTATACAATATATGTGCTAATGTTCCGTTTGATGCAATTATAATTATGTGTAATGTAAACAGATACGGTGGTGGTGGAATTTATAATTTTTATGCAACATTTACCGCAAGCGAATATTCCGAAGATTATGTTTTTCTACATGAATTCGGACATTCTTTTGCAGGGCTTGCCGATGAATATTATTCATCAAGTGTAGCATACAATGAATTTTATCCGAAAGGCATTGAGCCGGCTGAGCCAAATATCACCGCTTTGTTAGATCCGGATAATTTGAAATGGAAAGAATCCGTTTCCGAAAATATTCAAATTCCAACTGAATGGGGAAAAGAAAAATTTGATAGCTTGGAACAAGCTGTTGGTAAATTAAGAAATGAGAAATATCAAAAATTAAAATCGGTATCCTCTGAAACAGAACGCAAAAAAATTAACGCTGAGTATAATGCATTGATAGCTAAAGTTGCAAAAGAAGCGGATGATTTTTTAACCAACCATCCGTTAAAAGATAAAGTGGGGGCATTTGAAGGAGCAGGTTATGCGAGCAAAGGATTGTATAGACCAACGTTAAATTCAATAATGAAAAAATTTACCAAAAAAGATAAAAGCTATAAAGCAGTGAGCGAAAAAGCTATTATCAGAATGATTAATTATTATGCAAAATAAAAACTAAGTTGAAGGAAAAAAATGGCCGAATTTTATTCTAAGTTAAAACAAATGCAAAATTGGATGCCTCCGGAAACATGGAATGTAATTACCGCTATTGATGCACATACCGGAGGAGAACCGTTACGAATTATTACAAGCGGCTTGCCCGAACTCAAAGGTAAAACGGTTTTGGAACGAAGAAAAGATATGAAAACAAATTATGATTATTTACGAACAGCTTTAATGTGGGAACCTCGGGGTCACGCTGATCAGTATGGCTGTATTATTATGCCTCCTGTTACCAACGAAGCGGATTTTTCCGTTATCTTTCTTCACAACGAAGGTTACAGTACAATGTGTGGCCATGCAATTATTGCAATAACCAAAGTAGTGTTGGAAACCGGTATGCTACAAATAACAGCACCGGAAACAACAGTTAAAATTGATTCGCCTGCCGGGTTGGTTACTGCGTATGCGTGCTGTGAAAACGGGCACGTTAAAGATGTTTACTTTCACAATGTGCCTTCGTTTGTTTTAATGCAGGATAAGAAAGTTGAAGTGCCGGGAATTGGAAATGTAAATTTTGACGTAGCTTTCGGTGGTGCTTTTTATGCTTTTGTTAAGGCTGAGGAAGTTGGAGTGAAAATGGTTCCGGAAGATTATCGGAATTTAATTGAAAAAGGAATGGCTATTAAACAAGCAGTAATGAATAATTTTGAAATAAAACATCCTTTCGAAAAAGATCTTTCGTTTTTATATGGGACGATTTTTATTGGCGATGCACTAAATGATAATGCCGATAGTAGAAATGTTTGTGTTTTTGCCGAGGGTGAAGTGGATAGAAGTCCTACAGGAACCGGTGTTTCGGCTCGAATGGCATTACATCATTTTAAAGACGGGTTAAATTTAGGCGAATCGATGATAATTGAAAGTATTTTGGGTTCAAAATTTAAGGGAACGGTTTACAAAAAAACTACTTTTGGCGGTTACGATGCCATAATTCCTCAAGTGGAAGGAAACGCTTGGATTAGCGGTAAAAGTGAATTTACGATAGATCCGTGCGATCCGTTAAAAGATGGATTTATTTTAAGGTGAAGATATGGGTAAAGAAATTTTATTTCTTTCATCAGAAGATTTAAAAAAAACTTTATCGATGAAAGAAGTAATTAATTCAATGGAAAAAGCTTTTCTTCAACTTTTCAAAAAAGAAGCAAAAGTTCCACTGAGAATGCGACTTGAAACCGAAGACGAAGGAACCGGTGCTTTATTTATGCCGGTTTATTTGCCGCACGAAAAAAGTTTGGCAATTAAATCGGTAACTATTAATAAAAACAATCCTAAGCAGATGCTGCCAATGATTCATGCTTTGGTTACTGTGTTTGATTCAATAACCGGTGTTCCGGTTGCAGTTTTGGACGGCGAATATTTAACCGCAATGCGTACCGGTGCCGTTTCGGGCTTAGCAACTGATTTGCTCGCAAATGAAAATGCAGAAACTCTTGCTGTTATTGGTGCGGGTATTCAAGGCAAAACTCAATGCGAAGCAATTTGTGAGGTTAGAAATATAAAAAAGATTTTTATATCGGATCTTGACAAAGAAAAATGTTTAAACTTAAAAAATCAAATACTTAAAGAATTTGATATTAAAAAATCAAATATTGAAATAATTGCATTTCCTCCTGACGGATATTTAAAAGAAGCTGATATTATTTGTACAGCCACTTCATCAACAAAACCTGTGTTTACCGATTCTCAAATAAAGGCCGGAGTGCATATAAACAGTGTTGGATCTTATAGACCGGATATGTGTGAAATTCCACCTGAAACCGTGAGTCGTTCAAAAATTATTGTTGATCAACGAAAGGCCGCACTTTCCGAAGCCGGAGATATAATACAACCTTTGAAAAGCGGAATAATTGAATTAAGGCATATTAAAGCTGAATTGGGTGAAATTATTTTTGAAAATTTAAAAATACGCAATTCCGAAAATGATATTACTTTTTTTAAATCGGTTGGAATAGCTGTGCAGGATTTAGCAGCGGCAAATGTGGCAATTAATAATGCAATAAAAAGTAATTACGGAATTAAACTAAAATTATAAGGAAGAGTTATGTTTAAAAAACATCCCAAAGGATTAATGTCTTTGTTTTTTGTTGAAATGTGGGAGCGTTTCGGTTTTTACATTATGTCGGCAATTTATGTTTTATATATGGATAAGGATTTAGGATTTGATGATTCGACAAAGGGTACATTATACGGTGTGTTTTTGCTAGCCGCATACACATTTCCACTTGTCGGAGGTTATCTTGGTGACTGGCTGATAGGGCAAGTAAATACTATTAGAGCAGGTGCTTGGATGATGACTTTGGGCTATATATTTCTTGCAATTTCATCGATAAATGCAATCGGCTTTTTTTATATCGGCTTAATTTTAATTGCAGTAGGAACAGGTATATTCAAAGTCAATATGTCGGTTTTGGTTGGTAATCTTTATACCGGCAAACCGGAAATAAGAGATGCCGGATATAACATCTATTATATGGGTGTAAATGTAGGCGCAGCAATTGGCCCGACAGCAGCGGGTATTTTAGGATATCTGTTTTCAAATAATTATCACATTTCTTTTTGGGCGGCAGCAATTGGAATGGCAGTTTCATTGCTATTTATTGAAATCGGAAAGAAGAATTTAATTGAAACGCGTAATAATAAAATTAAAATTGAAAAGAATATTAAGGCATCCGAGATTTCTAAAAAAGAATTTACCGAAAGAATTGTTACTTTAATTGTTCTATTTTTTATTGCCGCTCTATTTTGGGTTCCCTTCTATCAGAATGGATTTGCATTAACACTTTTTGCTGAGCGTTCAACGGCAGCTTTAATTCCTCCGGAAACTTATGTTGCTTTTAATGCTTATTTTATTTTGTTGCTAACTCCCCCGTTGTTGTGGTTATTTGCAAAATTGCGATTAAAAAGTATGGAACCCTCTACACCGTTAAAAATCTTTCTCGGTTTTTTAACGATGGGAATTTCAATGTTAATAATGGTTTGGGCTTCTGCGGCAGGTGGAAATCTTGATCAACCTATAATGTCGCCGGCTTGGTTAATTATAGCATATTTGGTAATTACTCTTGCAGAACTTTTAATTTCCCCAATGGGACAATCATATGTTTCGAAAGTAGCACCACCAAAAGTAAAAGGTTTAATGATGGGCGGTTGGTTTGTTGCAACTGCCTTGGGAGCATTTAGTGCCGGTATTTTCGGTAAGCTTTACAGTGACGTTGCACATAGCGAGTACTTTTTAGTGTTGGCCGGAATATCTTTTTTTGCTGCAATTCTTTCATTAATTTTTATGAAAAAATTAAAAAGATTTGCCGATTAATTTTGAAATCTTAATTACAATGGAGAAAAAATGTCTAATAAAATTATAAAAGAAAAAGTTGAACAAGCTAAAGGCTTACTTCAGGAATTTAATATTGATTGTTGGATTACATTTGTACGCGAAAGCCAAATTAATGGCGACCCTATGTTGGCTTTTTTAACAGAGGCGGACGTTACTTGGCATTCTGCTTTTATTATTAACAAAGATACTTCAACGAAAGTTATAGTTGGGCGTTAT
>CAZCBD010000077.1:0-11820 GCA_964496755.1 uncultured Melioribacteraceae bacterium | reverse complement strand
CATGCAAAAAGCCTAAGAACTATATATATTTTAAAAGTGTAAAGATATAGTATACGAATCTCAAAGTTTCAAAGAAAAAACACAAAACCATAGCAAAGCAGGGAATCACAAAAAATGCCGGAACAGATTGAAATATTGAAGCAGGTAATTCCCAACCGAAAATTACACGATTAATTTTTTCTTTAGTATAAAGATTAAGTAAGCCACCGGCTTGTTCATATGCAGCCCAGAAAAATACAACTAACAAACTGGCCACAATAATTACAATAATTCTATCTTTTTCAATTTTTGTAAGTGGTTTCGAAGTTTTTACACCATTTTCATTTTTCGATTTCACTAAATTGCCAACATCTTTCAAATACTTCTGACCCCACAAATAAATTATTTGGCCAAGTATCATACCGAATCCGGCAAATGCAAAACCGTATTTAAAATTCATATCTTCGCCTAAAAACGCAGCAATAATAGGTGCTACAGTGGCACCGATATTAATACCGATGTAAAAAATCACAAATCCGATATCTCTTCTTCCGTCGCCCGGTTTGTAAAGCTGTCCAACCATTGTAGAAATATTGGGTTTTAATAAACCTACCCCCGATACAATAAAAATTAAACCGGTATAAAATAAAGTAGTACTATCAAATAACAAGGTTAATTGCCCAATGGCAATTAATAAACCACCAACAAAAACAGATTTTTTAGGACCTAATAATTTGTCTGCAATAATACCACCGGGAATACCCATGAAATAAACCATCATAGTGTACCAACCGTATAACGCCAATGCATCAACTTTAGACCAACCTAGTCCGGGATTTTCAGCAGTGGTAGCTGCAGTTAAAAACAATACAAGCAAAGCTCGCATTCCATAAAAACTAACTCTTTCCCACATTTCTGTGAAAAATAATATTGGTAATCCTTTAGGATGTTTCGAGAACATTAATCCCCCTTAATTTTTTTAGTTTCCAAAATTTATTCAGATGTATAAAAATAGTTAAAAAATATGAATTCTTATAAAATATTATTGTTCATGTTTTCTCTAAATAATTGTTCTGTGGAATATTTGTTTCATCTAGTTTATTGGTAAATAGCAATAGGCCAATATATTTGGTTAACAACAAAATCTTTAAAACAAATGCAAAAGAAGGTATGTCAATATTTCCGCATTTAATGTAATAGGACAAAAAGTTGCCGAGTTGATTAATGATGTAAAATCTGTAGGTAACTACAAAGTAAACTTCAATGCTTTTAATTTAACTTCTGGTGTTTACTATTACAGATTAACAGCAGACAATTATACTATAATGCAATTAATTAAATAAACCCACCCAAAGAATGTTAAAATTATTTTTATGGAATTCCTAAATAAACTTCGTTTATATATTAACACTAAACTAATAAATTGAGGTTAGTATGAAAAAAACATTTACCCTATTAACTATTTTCTCTTTTCTGTTTGCCTTTTCTCTGGCACAAGGCGGTGGTAATGTGTTATACACAAACGGTTCTTTTGTTAATAATCCCGGCGGACACTCAACAGGAGCTGATGCAAGTATGGTTATGACATCGTTGGGTTATTCAACTAACGGTTCAACCATTAACTTATCAAAATATCAAAAAGCTGATGATTTTACAATTGAAGATGCCGAATGGCAAATTGATACTATTTACATTTATGGTTACCAAACCAATGGCGGAATTCCATCAACTCTTACAGCCGGATATATCGAAATTTGGAATGGAAGACCTGATTCTGCAACAAGTTCGGTTGTTTGGGGAAATATGACTACTAATTTAATGGGCTCAACCGGATGGACAAATTGTTACAGAGTTAAAGATACTGATTTAACTTCTACATCAAGAGCTATACATTATGTTGCATGCCCTGTTAATTTTAAATTAACTAAAGGCAAATATTGGATTAGATTTGCCGTAAAAGGTTCAACTACAAGTGGTCCCTACTGCCCTCCGGTTCCTCCACAAAATGAAAAAGGAACCCCCAATGCATACTCATATAAAGTTTCTAATGGTGTATGGTCACCTTCAACTGATAAGAGTACCGGCAATCCTGTTGATTACCCATTTGTAATTATTGGTTCAAAAGTTCTTTCTGCAGTAGAAGAATTATCAGGCATGCCCGAAGATTTTAAATTATCACAAAACTATCCTAATCCATTTAACCCGACTACAACAATTGAATTTTCAATTGCAAAAGAAGGTATGGTCAATATTTCCGTATTTAATGTATTGGGACAAAAAGTTGCCGAGTTGATTAATGATGTGAAATCCGTAGGTAACTACAAAGTAAACTTCAATGCTTCTAATTTAACTTCTGGTGTTTACTATTACAGATTAACAGCAGGCAATTATACTATTACAAAGAAAATGCAATTAATTAAATAAAAGTTGTTAGCAACATAACAAAGAAGGTGGCTTAAGCCACCTTTTTTTATTTACTCTTTATTATAACTTTTACAGCTTTTTTGTCTTTCAATTTATAAATTTTCGCATCCGTTTTTTTAACAATATCATAATTATGAGTTGCAATTAAGATTGTAGTTCCCCTGGAGTTGATTCTGTTAAATATTTGAATAATTTCATCGGAAGTTTCGCTATCCAAATTACCTGTCGGCTCATCAGCCAAAATCAACATTGGTTCGTTAACAATAGCACGCGCAATGGCAACTCTTTGTTTTTCTCCGCCTGATAATTCCGAAGGCATATTTTTAATTTTATTAGAAAGCCCAACTTCAGTTAGTGCATTTAACACTCTTTTTTTAATTTCCTTTGTTTTAACCCCTAGAACTTCCAAAACAAAAGACACATTCTGAAATACATTTCTATCTTCCAATAATTTAAAATCCTGAAAAACCACTCCCAGTTTTTTGCGTAAATCTGGTAGTTGATTTTGCTCGATTGTGGTTGAATAGTATTCTCCAACTTTAACACTTCCTTTTTCAGGTAATAAATTCATATAAACAAGTTGGAATAATGTACTTTTTCCTATGCCGCTTTTCCCAATTATAAACGAAAAATCTCCCGGTAAGATTTTTAGATTCAGATTTTCAAAAATCTTTTGCCCCGGATAACTAAAATCGACATTTTCAAATCTTAGCATTATTCAACTCCTTTTAATAGAATTTTTTCGGATTCAATTTCCTTTTTAAAAACCAATTGGGCTCTATCGGATTTTTTATGCAAATCTTCAAATGAAAATGAGTCCAAACATTCCATCATAAAAAAACCACATTTATTTGCAACTTGTAAAACTTCATCTACTGAATAAATTCTTTGCTGATGCAACTCTTCAATTTCCAAACCATCTGCAAGTTTTATTAAAAATTTATTATAATGAATTTTCTTATTTTTATTGTAATTACTTTCTTGTCTAAATTTAATATTGTTAATCGTACCTTCCTTGTTTAAAAATCTTGCATGTTTTAAACTGTTTCTTTCTAAACTTAAATCAAAAGTAAAAACACCTTCATCATTTAAAATTGAAGCAACTTCAGTAAATAAATCTTCTAATTGCTCAATAGACAATAAATAATTAACACTATCAAAAGCTGAAAAAACAATATCAAATTTGGATTTAAATGGTAGTAACGTCATATCACAACAAACTTTTGTTGTAACAAATTTATTCGCTGATTTTAACATGTTTAAAGATAAATCGGAAACAATATAATTCTTATAAAACTTCATCATCTCAACCGAAAGTGTTGCTGTTCCTGCTGCAATTTCAAGTACTTTTGCATCATCATTCTGATATTCTAACAACAAATCGTGTAAATATTCCGCCCATTCGGAATAATCAATGCCTCTCATCAAGTAATCGTAAATTAAAGAAGTATATTTATAACCGTCATTCATTTCAATTTTTAATTCTTCTGTTTTCAATAATTTGTGCTGCCCATTTTATAGCCTCTACAAAACTTTTGGGGTCTGCAATTCCCTTTCCGGCAATATCAAATGCAGTACCATGATCAGGTGAGGTTCTAATAATATTTAAGCCGGCGGTAAAATTCACACCTGAATTAAAATTTAACATTTTAAATGGTATTAACACTTGGTCGTGATACATCCCTATAATACAATCGTATTTGTTTTGTAGATTCATCCCGAAAAAGGCATCGGGTACAAATGGACCTTTTAGATTTTTATAATTAAAATTCCTAATTGCAGGCTCTATTATTTCAATTTCTTCATTACCAATTTTCCCCTTCTCTCCGGCATGAGGATTTAAACTCAGAACTGCTATTTTGGGTTTGGTAATTTGCAAATCGTTTTTAAGTGTGAAATAAACCGTGCTGAAAACATTCGTTAATCTTTCAACAGTTAAAAGCTTTGAAATATTGCTAATGGGTTCATGAATAGTTGCCAATGCACAATGAAAATGCTCGGATAAAAACATCATCACATGATCTTTAGAATTGGTCTTGCTTGAAAGCAACTCCGTATGTCCCGGAAAATTAATTCCGGCCAAAGAAAAGGCAAGTTTTGAAATTGGTGCCGTAATAATCGCGTCAACAATTTTGGCCGCTGCTAATTCTATCGCAATATTAATTGAATTAAAACTAACTAACCCCGATTCTTTTGTGGCACAACCAAGATCTTGCTGTTTGCACGGAATATCAAAGACAATTAAGCCCGATTCATAATTTTCAATCTCTTTTGCACTATTTACATAGTTTATTTCAAAGTCAAAATTATTTTTTTCTATTTCATCAACAATTATTTTTTCGGGAATTATAACTACAACCAAATTATTACTTAAATCTATTTCCAAAAGAGATTTTACAATAATCTCCGGACCTATTCCATTAATATCACCACAAGTAAAGGCATATTTTTTATTTAAGCAATTCAAATTTTCCGCTTCCTGATAAATCTTCAAAAACAAATTTTTTATTATTCGCGTATTCCCAAATTTCTACTGTTTCGTTTCGCTTGCTGTATGTACGTGAAACATTATCCGGTTCGCCATACTTAATAAAAACTTTTCCCATATCAGTTAGAGCTCCGTTCTTCTGATCAATTGTGGCAAATCGAATTATTGCTTCGTCAACACGCACATAAAACTCATTCATCAATTCATTAAATTCAGTCTCCGGTGTAGGATCATACTTTTTCCAAAAGTAAAATAACTTTTTATAATCCGGATAATCCGAATCAAAATCTTTATAATTATCATATTCACCAATTATTCGCAAGGCTTTTATTCTGAACTTATCGTCAAACAAAGTCAAAGGTTTATTTTCCCAAAAAACTTTTCCTTCAATTCTTTTTATTATCAACCCCTTTTGAAGAATTATCAGCTTGTATTCACCTTCAAGTAATTTTAAATTTATATTGTTTACTATATAAATATTTAAGCTCTTATTTTTTAATCTTAATTTATTAAAGATTGAATTTTTTAATTTTAATCTCTTAAGCTCCTTCTTAAAAACAACTTTTCCGGATTGGATAATATTTATTTCGAAATCCGTTTTATAGTCCGAGAGTAAAATTAAATTAATTTTTTTATGAGTGAATGGAATATTTTTATTTGAAATAAGTAAGTTGTAATTTTCATCAAAATAAAGGATTGAAAAATGATCAAAATCATTTTTAGTTAACACAAGCTTAGGAAGATTCGAAATAATACTCGTGTTTTTAACTTCGAATCGTGGTATTATTCGGTAATTTGCTTTGGTTAATTTAAATTTTATTTGCGAAGAAAAGTTTTTTTCACTAAAACTTTTTGAAGAATCTTTAACGGTATGAGAAACGTATTTATTTATAATCTTATTATTGTCAGTATTTTGAATTTTAAATGAAATTGAAAAAGTAGAAGTCTGAATATTATTTTCTTTTTCGAAAATTAAAGCCGAATAATTGACTCGATAAAAAATAGTAATAAAGTATTCTCCTCCTTCTTCCGAAATAAAATTTTCAAAATATACAGGCGATTGTTGCAATTGAGCAAACAAAAAAGTAAAACTCAATACTAAAAAAAGAAATATTTTTTTCATATGAACCTTTATTGCAGAAAAATACTGACAAGTAATTTACTAAAATATCGTTGTTTAAAAAAAACCTCGTAATTTGAAATTACGAGGTTAAAAAATAAAACTGAATTTTAACCGTTCATATTGTTAAGGAATTCTTTATTATTTTTAGTGCCTTTTAATTTGTCAATTAAAAATTCCATTGCCTCAACCGGGTCGAAATCACTAAGTATTTTTCTAAGAATCCATGCTTTTTGAAGCACCTCTTCTTTTAGAAGTAATTCTTCGCGTCTGGTTCCGGAGCGATTTACATTAAAGGCAGGGAACATTCTTCTATCGGAAAGATTTCTATCAAGAACTATTTCCATATTACCGGTTCCTTTGAATTCTTCAAAAATAACTTCATCCATTCTACTACCGGTTTCAATTAAAGCAGTAGCAATAATTGTTAAACTTCCGCCCTCATCAATATTTCTTGCGGCACCAAAAAATCTTTTTGGTTTATGAAGTGCATTTGAATCAACACCACCGGAAAGAATTTTACCACTATGCGGAATAACCGTATTATGTGCACGCGCTAATCGTGTAATACTATCAAGCAAAATAACAACATCATCACCGGCTTCAACTAATCTTTTTGCTTTTTCAATTACCATAGTTGCAACTTGAACATGTCTTTCAGCCGGTTCATCAAAAGTAGAACTAATTACTTCCGCTTTAACCGAACGTTGCATATCGGTAACTTCTTCAGGACGCTCATCAATTAAAAGCATAATTAATTTTACATCGGGATGATTACGGCTAATTGCATTTGCAATTTTCTGCAATAAAATTGTTTTACCTGTTTTGGGTGGCGAAACTATAAGACCACGTTGACCTTTACCAATAGGTGAAAGCAAATCCATAATTCTCATTGAATATTCACCGGGTGCAGATTCCAAGATAAATTTTTTGTTTGGATAAACCGGAGTTAAATTATCAAATCTAATTCTTGATTTTGCATAATCGGGATTTTTACCATTTACTGCTTCTACTCTAAGAAGGGCAAAAAATCTTTCGCCTTCTTTTGGCGGTCTTACTTGCCCGTTAACAGTATCACCGGTTTTTAATCCAAATCTTTTTATTTGTGAAGGTGAAACATAAATGTCATCGGGGGAAGGAAGATAATTGTAATTTGCCGAACGCAAAAAACCGTATCCATCGGTCATCACTTCCAAAACGCCTTTTGCTACTGCTGCTCCATCCTTTTTAGATTGCTCTTCTAAAATTTTAAAAATTAAATCTTGTTTTCTTAAATCGCTATAACCTGATATTTTTAATTCTTTAGCTATTTGATATAAGTCAACAATCTTTAATGATTGTAATTGTGAAATATCTTGAGACATAATTTATTCCTGGTTTTTAATTAATATTCGATTTGTAATTTGATTATTGAGTTTTTATCTGGGGAAATAAACTTTTGATTATTATTTCATAAAAATTAAAACATGAACTGCCGTTGAAACGCAAGTGAAACTTACTAATTATAAAAACACAATGTCAAGTTTTTTTTAATTTTTCTTTGATGCTTCCTAAAAGATAAATACTTCCGATTACAACCAGGCATTCATTGTTTCCATATTCGAAAAAAGATTTTATAAATTGAGCCGGGTTTTCTTCTATAAATTTGTTTTTAATGAAACTTCCTTTTTGCATCAATTCTTGGCAAGTTAATGCTCTTTCATATTCAATTGAAACAAAACGAAACTCATCAAAAAACGGTTCAAGCATTTTTAACATCTCTCCAACTTCTTTATCTCTCATCGCACCAAACAAAACGGTTGTTTTGCTATATGTTTTTCTTTCTTTCGAAAATTCTTGCACAAACCATTTTAATCCTTCTAGATTGTGCGAAGCATCAAAGATTATCGCAGGTTTTTTCGAAAGATATTCGTATCGACTGGAGATTCCCGAATTAATTTTAACATTTTTAATCCCATTTAAAATGGCTTTTCGGGGAATGTTGTTAAAAGAGTTTACCACGGCCAATATTGCAAGAGATGCATTGTAAAATTGGAAGTATCCTTTTAGAACCGAATCATAAAGATTTAATGTTAAATTATTTAATCTATCATTATTTAACTTTAAACTAACATAATTTTCGTTTTCAATCATAAAGTCTTTTATTCTAAAAATTTCATTTTTAAGGTTGTTTGCCTTTTGAATTATTACCTTTTCCGCTTCATCGGGCATAATTCCAATAAAAACTTTTCTATTGTGTTTAATAACACCTGCTTTTTCACCGGCAATTACCCTTAAATCATTACCAAAAATATTAGTATGTTCTCTGCTAATTGATGTAATTACGGTTGCAATGGAATCTAAAACATTAGTGGCATCTAACCTACCGCCTAATCCGGTTTCAATAACAGCATAATCGATTTCTTCTTCGGCAAAATATTTAAATGCCATTGCCGTTGTTAATTCAAAAAAAGTAGGTTCATTTTTTCTAATGTAAGTATCCATTTCCGAAATAAAGCTAGTGATATATGCATCCGGAATCATTTTCCCGTTAATTCTGATTCTTTCGTTAAAATCAACTAAATGCGGCGAAGTAAATAATCCGATTTTATAACCCGCTTCTTGTAATATGCTTGCAATAAAAGAAGACGTACTTCCTTTACCATTTGAACCCGCAATATGAATAGCATTAATTTTTTTTTCGGGATTACCAAGATAAGCCAATAAATTTCTGATATTATCTAAACCTAACTTTATTCCAAACTGATGCATGGAATAAAGTTTTTCTAACGCTTCTTCTAGTTTCATTCTAATATATATGATCCGGTTAGTTCGGCAATAGATTTTAAATTATTATTTTCACAATACTTAGTTAAATTGTCAATCATTTCGACACCGGCATTTGGATTTACAAAATTAACCGTACCCAACTGAAAAGCTGTAGCACCGGCAATCATAAATTCAATTGCATCTTTCCAATTCATGATTCCACCGATACCGATAATCGGAATATTTACTTTTCTGCTTATTTCCAGAACCTTTGCCAAAGCAACCGGTTTTATTGCCGGACCGCTTAAACCACCTGTAATATTTTTAATAATTGGCTTTCGGGTATTGATATTAAATGCAGTTCCAACCAGCGTATTGATAGCAGAAACCGCATCAGCACCTTCATCGGCAGCTATTTGTGCATAATCGGCAATTGTGGAATTGTTCGGAGATAATTTTATGATAATAGGTTTATCTGTAACTGCTCTTACCTTAGAAGTAATTAACCCAACCATTTTCGGATCACTGCCAAATTGCAATCCGCCTTTTTTCACATTCGGACATGATACATTTATCTCAAAGCCCTTTATTGTTTCTTCAGCGTCTAAAATTTTTGTGCATTCAACATATTCTTCAATACTACTTGCTGCAATATTACAAATTACAGTCGAGTTAATTTCTTTTAAAAAAGGAATTTTATCTTCTACAAATTTTTCTACACCAACATTTGCCAAACCAATTGCATTCAACATTCCGGAAGCTGTTTCATATATTCTTCTGGGTTGATTTCCTTTTCGTGGATTTAGTGAAACCGATTTTGTTACGATAGCACCTATTTTACTTAAATCTGTAAACTCACTAATTTCACTTCCGTATCCACATGTACCGGAAGCAAGTAAAATAGGGTTTTTCAAAGTCAGGTTTCCGATTTTAACTGATAAATCTATATTACTCATAATTTAATCTCCTTCGCATCAAATACGGGCCCATCAATACAAACAAGTTTATATTTTTCATCATCGGTTTTAGATTCAACCGCACAACCTTGGCAAATTCCAAATCCACATGCCATTGCACATTCGGTTGAAAGTTGACAATCTATACCCTTTTCTAATGAATATTCTTGTAAAGCTTTTAACATTGGATTTGGGCCACAGGCAAAGATTTTAATTTTTTTGCCTTCAAAAAGTTTTTCATTTTTTTTAATTAAATCCAACACATTGCCCTTTAGCCCGAGTGACCCGTCGTCTGTAGAAATAAAAACATTTTCTAGTCCCCAAGTAACAACGGTTTCGGAAGTTTTACTACCGAGAAAAGTTATTCTTTCTTTATCATCGGGTATTGCCCAAGTTAAAAACGGAAAAGGTGCAACACCCAAACCACCGCCAACAATAACTGCTGTATCATAATCTCCTTCAAAATCGAAACCGTTTCCTAACGGTCCCATAATATTCAACTCTGCTCCTACTTGTTTTTCGGAAATTAATCTTGTTCCCTCTCCAAAAACTTCGAAAAGAAAATAAAGCGAATCCTCTTCTACATCACAAATACTAAAAGGCCTTCGCAATAAAGGCGCTGTTAATCCGGATACTTTTATATTACAAAATTGCCCCGGAATACAATTCGCAGCAATCTGAGGGGCCTTTACTTTGAGTAGAAAAATATTTTCTTTTTCGTTTTTTATTTCTTCAACTATTGCTTGTTCAATAATCAACTTATTTATTCCTTAGTTTAGATTTAAATTATTTAATGTTATACTTTTTTATGTTAAATGATTTTTCTTATTCATTTTCAAATAATCAACAATTTGTTTCACTTTTTGTGAATCCTCGCGACGGCATACAAGCAAAGATTCGGAAGCATCAATAATAATTAAATCACTAACTCCCAAAACAGCTGCAAATTTATGCGGCGAATAAATATAAGAGCCTTTTGTTTTCGATAAATACACATCACCTATTTTAACATTTTCATTTTCATCTTTTTCTGAAATCTGATAAACCGCTTCCCAGCTTCCAACATCGTTCCAATCAAATTCACCTTTTATACAAAAAACACTTCTTGATTTTTCCATAACTCCATAATCAATAGAAGTAGATTTTACCATGCCATATACTTCAACAATAGTGGATTCCAAAGTGTTCGATTGAATGGCTTCTTCAATTTTCAGAAGCCCGTCATAAAGATCAGACATATAGATTTTTATTTCATTTAAAATTGCCTCGGTATGCCAAATAAACATTCCTGAGTTCCAAAGAAAATCGCCTGCTTCCACAAAACGTTTTGCAGTTTCGTAATTCGGTTTTTCAGCAAAAGTCTTCACTTTCCCAATTAAGTTTTTATTTTCATTGTTCAGACTTTCGTCATCTATTTGAATATAGCCGTAACCGGTTTCCGGACGTGTTGGCTGAATACCGATAGTTAATAATCCTTTTTTCTTTTCTGCTTCTTGAACAGCAAAATTAAGCGTAGCTTGAAATTTTTCTTTATCATTTATTAAATGGTCTGCCGGAAGAACCATCATTACGGAATCTTTGCAACGGTTCTTAACAATCATTGCAGCTAACCCGATACAAGGAGCAGTATTTTTCCCAAACGGTTCTACTATAATATTTTCGGAAGGTAAATCCGGTAATTGTTTTTTTAATCTTGGAGTTTGAAGTTGGTTTGTAACTATTAAAATATTTTTAATATCCACAATACCCTTCAATCTATTTACAGTATCTTGAATCATTGTGTTTTCACCAAAAATTTTCAAGAGCTGTTTTGGTTTTTCTTTTTTGCTTCGTGGCCAAAATCTTGAACCCACTCCACCGGCCATAATTACGGCAAAAACTTCCATAGAATTCCTCATAAAATAATTTTTATGTAATAATTTAACACACAATTAAAGTACATTTATCTGTTTGCCAAAATCTTCGGCTCTATTCAAATAAGATGTAATATCAACTTGTTTTCCGCGCACAAGTGCAACTATTACAATTAAACATGCTCTCATTCCCTCAATTACAGGTATTATAGGAACAAGTTCTTTTTGCTTGAGTTTTAAAAGTGCCGAATA
>CAZCBD010000076.1:0-11827 GCA_964496755.1 uncultured Melioribacteraceae bacterium | reverse complement strand
CGAAAAAAGTGTAATATCATTTTTAATCAATTTCTCAATTATTTGTCCGTTTGATTTCCGTAAATCGATTTTTTTAACCGGATTAAAAATAAACGGATGGTGTGTAATTATTAAATTACAGCCCTTTTTAATTGCTTCTGCTAAAGCCTTTTCATTGATTTCTAAGCATAAAAAAATATTTTTTATTTCGTAATTCGGATTACCAATTTGTAATCCTATGTTATCTTTTTCCCAAGCAACGCCGGTTGGTGCAAAATTTTCAATATAATTTATAATTTCTTTAATCTTCATAATTCAACAGTGTACAAAAAAAAAGCACTTCTACATAGAGAAGTGCCGATTTATATTTTATTTGTTTTTGTTTTTTCATCTTCGCAACTAGATGCGAAAAAAATTCTAACAATTTCTTGCGCTATAAATTTCCTACATTTCATTATACAAATATATTACTATAATAATTCTTTTTCAACAACATAAATTATTCCAAAAAATAAAATTTATTATCGAACAAAACGTATTTTTTTTAATTTATTCTTTTTCTTGCCAGTTTCCGTCTTTTTTTATTATTTCAATCAATTTCTCTACTGCCAATTCCGACGGCACATTTCTTTCGATAATTTCCTTTCCACGATAAAGTACAACCTTTCCCTTGCCCTGCCCAATATATCCGTAATCAGCATCCGCCATTTCTCCCGGACCATTAACAATACAGCCCATCACTGCAATTTTGAACCCTTTTAGATGTGACATTCTTTCTTTAACTTGTTCCGTTACTTCCATCAAATCGAACATTGTCCGGCCACAAGACGGACAGGCAATAAATTCTGTTTTTGTAATTCTTGTGCGTGTAGCTTGTAAAATTCCAAATAGTGTTTCGGTTACAAGTGCAGCTTTTTTTTGCACTCCATTTATATTCGATGTAGTTGCAATTAGCCCGTCTCCAAATCCTTCAATTAAAAGCAATCCGAAATCTGCAGATGCTTTTAATATAAATTCTTCTTTTGATAAATCTTCAAAATGTCGGGAAATAAGTACCGGATTTTTAACATTCCTTTTTACTAATTCAAAAAATAAACGTCTCTGTTCAACCGCACCGTTTTTATTTTCTGTTTGAACAATAAAAGCAACATTATTTTTATTCAATAATTTTTCAAAATCTGGATTATCTAAGTCATCTATTTTGATAATTATAAAATTCAAAACATCCGATTTTTTATTTGTTTCAGTATATTCGGATAATTTAAAAACCGGATATGTATTAGGTTTTCCTTCCCACAAATCATAATTTGAAAGTATATTCACATTTTTCGGCGGCTCAAAAGTTAATCTGTTTCCACCGATACAAATAAAATCAGCGGCAATTTCTTTTTTCTCCCACTTATCCGAATCCTGATGCCAAACATACCCTGCTTGACTAAAATATTCTCTTTTAATCTCCGTACAATCGCAAAATTCAGTAATAACTACAGGAGGATTACTACCCCCTAATATTCCGATTTTATAACTTTCTCTTTTTTTGTATTCAAACGGATTTACTATTTGCTCCGAAAGGGGGCTTATCGATTTATGTTTTTCCAAACCGGAAAATAGTGATATCAGTTTTGCAGCAACCGGAGGTTCAAACTCCGGTGGTTCGGTTAGCGAAATGCGAATAGTATCACCAATACCGTCTGCCAATAAAGCACCTATCCCTACCGAAGATTTAATTCTTGCCTCATTTCCGCCACCAGCTTCGGTAACTCCCAAGTGTAACGGATAATTCATTCTCTCGGCAATCATCTTATTTACTAACATTCTATAGGAGTGAATCATAATTAAAACATTGCTGGATTTCATTGAAAAAACAAGGTTATGAAAATCTTCTTCTCTACAAATTCTGGCAAATTCAAGGCAAGATTCAACCATTCCGAGTGGAGTATCGCCATATCGGCTCATCATTCTTGGTGATAGCGAGCCATGATTTGTTCCGATTCGCAAAGCCGTATTATTTTGTTTGCATATCTTAATTAGTGAAATCAATTTTTCTTTTGCAAACTCATATCCTTCGTTGAATTCGGATTCGGTAAAATCATTTTTATTTCTGCTCCATTTTTCAGCAAAATTGCCCGGATTAATTCTGACTTTATCTGCATAAAGTGCCGCAATCTCGGCTGCTTCGTGCGTAAAATGAATATCGGCAACTATCGGAATATTGCATTGCTGCTCTGTTAATCTCAATTTTATATTTTTTATGTTTTCTGCTTCTTTTATGGAAGGAGCAGTAATTCTTGCAATTTCACATCCGGATAATTTCAATTTTATTATTTGTTCAACGGTAGCTTCCGTATCTATTGTTTTGGTGTTTGTCATCGATTGGATTCTAATCGGGTTATTTCCGCCAATTCCAATATCACCTACAATAACTTCTTTGGTTTTAAATCTTGAAAATCGGGTGAGGCTGTTACAGTAATTTATTTTTTTCATAATAGACTTTCAAATTAAATTAGATTTCATATCCTAAATTTAATAAATTTGTGGTACCATTTAAATTATTCCGGTTTTTATTTTAATTAACAAATTGCCAAATTAAATTCCTTAACTTTATTAACAAATGAGAATACCCGACCAGAAAATAAATGAAATATTATCGGCCGCAAACATTGTTGACGTAATTTCAAATTACGTTCAATTAAAAAAACGAGGCAAAAATTTTGTTGGTCTTTGCCCTTTTCATCAAGAAAAGACGCCATCATTTACCGTAAGTGAAGAAAAGCAAATTTTTCGTTGCTTTGGATGTCAGGCAGGTGGGAATGTTTATAAATTCTTGATGGAATATAAAGGCATCTCTTTTGTAGAGGCGGTTGAAGAACTTGCAAATCAATTCGGAATTCAACTTGAAGCCGAAGAAGGTTATAATATTCAAGCTCAAAGCGAGCAAGAAAAAATGTATGAGTTAAATGTGGTAGCAGCTAAGTTTTTTAATGATTACCTGCTTAATAATTCTGATGCCGAAATTGCAAGAAAATATTTTGAACAAAGAAATATCAAATTAAAAACTCAAAGAAATTTCGGATTGGGTTTTGCGCCTTTTGGTTGGGATAATTTTGTTAATTATGCAACTCAAAATAAAATTGATCTAAATCTTGCCCAAATTCTTGGGCTTGTTGATAAAAAATCATCCGGCGGCTTCTATGATAAATTTCGGGGGCGAATTATTTTCCCAATCCTCTCACCAAACGGAAGGGTAATTGCTTTTGGCGGCAGAATACTTGAAAAAAATAATAATATAGCAAAATATTTAAACTCTCCCGAATCAATTATTTATTCCAAAAGACGAACTCTTTATGGTTTGTTCCATTCAAAAGATGAAATACGAAAATTAGATAAAGCTATTCTTGTTGAAGGCTATATGGATTTAATTTCATTGTTCCAAAATGGAATTAAAAATGTAGTTGCTTCTTCCGGCACTGCTTTATCCGAAGAACAAGTACAACTGCTTTCGCGATATACTAAAAACATCATTGTGATTTTTGATGCCGATAATGCAGGCCAAAAGGCAACCTTACGAAGCATCGAAATTCTATTGAAGCAAGATTTTGATGTAAGAATTTTATCTTTGCCCGAAGGAGAAGATCCGGATTCATTTGTACAAAGAAACGGCAAAGACGAATTTAACGAAAAGTTGAAGTCGGCAGAAAACTTTTTAGAATATCAAACAAAGAAATTCAGCGAAGCCGGAATGTTTGATGATGCAATTAAATCTGCCGAAGCAATTCGCCAATTGGTTAAAACCGCTTCTTTTGTTGTTGACGACTTAAAACGTTCCATGCTTTTAAAAAGCATTGCCAAAAAATTTAAGCTTAAAATTAATTTGATTGAAGATGAAGCACAACGTTTTTTTAAGTTAAATAAGAATAAAAAAACAAATCAAAACAATTTCTCAAAATCCGCAAAACCGGATACAGTTATTATTCCTTCTACCGCCCAAAGAGAAAAAGAAATAATTACTCTTTTATTTGAAGGCGATCCGCAAGTTTTGGATTTTATTTTCGATAATATTTTGCCTCAGGATTTTTTAAATGATAAATTTAAAAAAATTGCATCAATTGTTTACGATGCCTATATCGAAAATGACATTTATAAACCTTCAACTTTAATTGAAAAAATTGAAGATGAAGAATTAAAAAGTATTGTTTTAAAACTGATTGTTGACAGTGTGTCAATTAGCGATAAATGGGAAGACACCGACAAAGACAAGAAAGAAAAAATAATTCACAAATATGCTTTTGATGTGATTAAAGCATATCAGCTAAATCAAATTGATGCACAACTAAAAAAAAATTCAAATATTCTGGCTTCAATAGAAAATGAGGAAGAAATGTTAGAACTGCTGAAGCTAAACAATGATTTGGAAAATGAAAAAAAAACAATATTAAATCAAACACCTTTTTATTTACAGGATTAAAATGAATAGTATAAATTTATTTCAAGTAAATACCAGAGTTTGGATTCAACAATGGTCAAACAACAATACCCGAGCAAAACTTAATAGTATTCCTGATGAATACTGGCTTGAATTAAAAAAAAGCGGATTCGATTTAGTGTGGCTAATGGGCATTTGGGAAACTCCGAAAGATAACCCACGCCTATTCTGCTTCACAGAAGAGTTGATGAATAGTTATGATGATGCTGTAAATAACTGGTCTAATGAAGACATTATCGGTTCACCCTTTGCTATCGAAAAATATGATGTTTCTCCGAGCTTAGGAACAAAAGCGGATTTGTTGAAATTAAAAAATAAATTAAACTCATTCGGTCTCAAATTAATTCTGGATTTTATACCTAATCATTTTGGAGCGCTTTCAAATTATGTCCATTCTAATCCGGAATATTTTTTACAAACTACAATAGATAATTTTAACGAGGATAACTTCACTTATTTCAAGGTCGGGAATAAATTTTTTGCCCACGGTCGGGATCCGTTTTACCCTGCTTGGCAAGATACGGTTCAAATAAATTACTTTAATGAAGAAGCAAGAAATTTTATGATAAATAATTTGTTAAACATTTCTACACTCTGCGATGGATTGCGCTGCGATATGGCAATGTTAGCACTTAATAATATTTTCGAGAATACTTGGAACCATACTATTAACGACATGCAATTACAAAAACCCAAAACCGAGTTTTGGGAAATTGCCATCAACAAAGTAAAATCCGTTAATCCAGAATTTATATTTATGGCCGAAGCATACTGGAATTTGGAAGAAAATTTGCAAACACTCGGTTTTGATTTTACTTATGATAAAAAATTATTGGACTTAATTAAATATGCTACTCCAATTGAAATAAAATCACACCTTGAAAAAGAAATTGCATATCAGAAAAAAACCGTACGGTTTATTGAAAATCATGATGAAGAAAGAGCTATATCTGCATTGGGCATAGAAAAATCACAAGCTGCTGCTGTGTTATTTTCTACTGTTCCGGGCATACATCTATTTTTTGACGGGCAAATGGAAGGCTTCAAAATTAAACTTCCACTTCAATTAGGAAAATCTCCGCAAGAAAAAATAAACAAACAACTTATTACATTTTATTCCACCTTGTTAAACATATTAAAACATAAAATTATTAAAAATGGCAATTGGAAACTCTTAGAACCTTTGCCGGCTTGGGAAAATGATAATATTCTATCATTCAAAAATCTATTAATTTGGCAATGGACTTTAGATAGCAAAATAATGCTTATTGCAATTAATTTGGATAACAACAAAAATTCTTGCAGAGTAAAATTAAATATTAGTAATTATGAAGAAGAAGTTGAAATTGTAGATTTACTAAATAATTGCAAATATTTGAGAAATAAAACTGAAATTCTGAATCAGGGTTTATATATTGAGCTTGAACCTTTTCAATCTCATATTTTTGAGTTTAAATTAAACTCAATTAAATTGTGTGTAAAACAATAAACTATTATTTTTATTTAGTAAAAATATCGAATTTCAACATTCTTTAATGAAAAACAATTTTAAAAACATATTGGAATTAACCAAACTTACAAGTAACTCTTTGTTGTTCTACATATTACAACTAGAGAAAACTTCACAAAATAAAGATCTACAAATTTTAATTTCAACTCAAAATGATTTTGCAAAAATTCATATCGATTCTCTAAACAAAGATATTGAAAAGACAATTCCTAATGATGCTTCGCAGTTAAAATATTCCGATTCTTTTAGAAATCTTCAAAACACATATTCGGTAAAGTCCATCTACCTTAAAGATTTATTTCCGGAAAAGAAAAACAAAATTTTTTTAGTAGGAATTTCAAGTAACGAAACCTTATTTAACAAAAACACTAAAGATATTTTAGAACTTTCAATTCCGATAATAAAAGATTTTTACTTGCAAACTTTTGAAGCGGAAACAAAATTAACAGAAAACACAATTACCCAAAATTCAATTGAAAAGAAATATCAATTTTTAATTGATTCTTCTTCAGATTTAATTTTCACCCTCGATAAATCCGGCATTTTTATAAATGTAAATAAAAGCGGTGCGGAAAATTTACAATATCAAATTGATGAAATTATAGGTAAACATATTTTTGATTTAATTGAGGAAGAAGAAAAACAAAATGTAACTGTTTTCTTTAATAAAATATTAAGCACAAAAAAACCGGTAAAATTCAAAACTATATTAAACGATAAATATTCAAATAAAGTTTGGTTTGAAATTACAGCGCATAGCATTGTTGATTCAAATAAAATAATTGGAATGCTCGGTTATGCTAAAAACATTACACGTCTCCAGCAATCTACTAATCAAATAGAAGAATTAAAAACTAAATATATAGAAGCTTCAAGACTAATTGAGATTGAACGCGACAGAGCAAAACAACAAATTTCCGTACTTGAAGAATTAAACAGTTTAAAAAACGAATTTATTTCGAATGTTTCGCATGAATTGCGAACACCATTAGCATCAATAATCGGTTTTTCGGAAACATTGCATTCCGATCCGGACTTACCTCCGGAAATGGCTAAAGAGTTTATTTCCATAATATTAACCGAGGGGAAACGACTGGCAAAACAGATAAATGATATTTTAGATTTTTCGAAATTGGAATCTACCGATGAAGTTCTAAATAAAACCCAATTCGATATAATTTTAATGTTAAAAGATTTGGTTTCTATTTTCGAACCATTGGCAAAAGAAAATTCAAACAAATTAACATTCTCCGCCCCGGAAGCCGAAATAATTATAACAGCCGACGAAGAAAGAATCTATAAAGCAATTAGTAACATAGTTTCAAACGCAATTAAATTTACTGAAAGCGGCGGAAGAATTTCAATTATAGTTCAAGATTTTTTGAAAGAAGTTGAAATAATTATTAGTGATACGGGCATTGGAATTCCACACGAAGAAATCCCAAAACTGTTCCAAAAATTTAATAAAGTTCACAGGCCGGGCGCACAAACTCCCGGAGCAGGTTTTGGACTTGTAATTACGAAAAAAATAATCGATGCACATAAAGGATTAATTCAAATTAAAAGTGAATTGAAAAAAGGTACGTCCGTACTAATTCGATTACCAAAAAACAATAAGTAGGAGAGCTCTTGGAAAAATTAGTTTTTATTTGTGACGATGAACCGGCAATACTTAAGCTTTTAACATTTTGGGTAAAAGACAAATGGAAATACAAAGTTAAATCATTCCCAACCGGCAAAGATTTAATGGCACATTTAGATGAAAATCCCGATCTGATTTTATTAGATATAATGTTGCCCGATGAAAACGGAATAGAATTGCTAAAAAAAATAAAAACTTTGAACGAGTATCTCCCCGTTATCATGCTATCGGCTCAAGGAAGCATTCAAGTAGCACTTGATTCAATAAGGCTTGGAGCATTTGATTATTTACCAAAACCAATAGACACAAATCATTTGGAACCGGCAATCAAAAATGCAATAAAGAATTATGATCTGCAAAGAGAACTTGTAAATTTACGCAGAGAAGTGCAAAAGGAATTCAACTTTGATAACATAATTTCGGCCGATTCCAACATGCAAAATGTTTTTAAGCTTGTTTCAAAGGTTTTAGATAATGATATCAGCGTCTTAATAAATGGTGAAAGTGGCACCGGAAAAGAATTAATTGCACGAGCAATTCACTTTAATGGAAACAGAAAAGATTCTCCTTTCATTGTTGTAAATTGCGCTTCAATTCCAAGAGAGCTTTTGGAAAGTGAATTATTTGGCCATGAAAAAGGAGCCTTCACAGGTGCACATCAGCGTAAAATTGGAAAATTTGAAATGGCTGCCAACGGCACAATATTTCTTGACGAAATTGGCGAAATGGAAATGTCTTTACAAGCAAAGATTTTACGCGTAATACAAAATAAGGAATTCGAAAGAGTAGGCGGCACTGAAATTATAAAAACAAATGTTAGAATTATTTCAGCTACAAATAAGGATTTAAAAAAAGCTGTTGAGGAAAAGGAATTCAGAGAAGATTTGTACTATCGATTAAATTCTTTCCCAATCTTATTACCTCCAATAAGAGAGCGTCGGGGTGATATTGTAGTGTTGATTGATCATTTTATTTCCAAGTTCAATGAAAAATTAGCTAAAAATATTAAGGGAGTTTCTAAAAAAGCTTTAAAAGCTCTTTATGACTACGAATGGCCGGGTAACGTCCGAGAACTGGAAAACACAATTGAACGATGCGTTATTTTGGCAGATTCAAATATGATTGAACCGGAACTTTTACCACCACATATTGTAACCTCCGATGGATTATCAAATTTCGACTTTTCCGGAAAAATATTTTCCGAAGATTCTCCTGTTATTCCTTTCGAAAAATTAAAGGAAGAAGCTATTAAACATGCTTTACGAATTACAAACGGCAACATAGTTGAAGCTTCCAAAAAATTAAAAATAGGAAGAGCAACTCTTTACAGATTAATGGATAAATATAATATTGAATATGAAAGGGCATAGAGATTTATGAATATACTCGAAAAACATTACGGCAATATTTGTGCTTTAATCGTCAATATTGACAGAGCTACATTGAAAGAAGCGGATGAATTTAAAAATATTGCATCTGCCAAAGTAGAATCGGGAATTAATAATTTTCTTGTGGATTTATCAGCTTGTGAATTCATTGATTCCACTTTTTTAGGAAGCATCGTAAACATTTTGAAAAAAGTAAGCAGAAATGGTGGGAAACTTAAGTTAACAGGCTTACAACCAAATGTTTATTCGATGTTTGAATTAACTAGAATGTTATCGGTATTCGAAACCTTTACAGATTTTAATGACGCTATTAATAGTTTTTAGAGTTCTGGATGACAGCAAACAGCAAAAAATACAAAGTACTTTTAGTTGAAGATGAAAGCAATGTTGCTACGTTGTTTTTATACAACTTTAAAAAAATTGGATTCGAATGCCAGTGGGCTAAAAACGGCAAACAAGGTTTTGAAATTGCAAAATCTTTTTTGCCTGATATTATTGTAAGTGATATAATGATGCCGGTAATCGACGGTTACGAATTTCGAAAGCTCCTTTTAACCGAAAATAATTTGAAAGATATACCATTTGTTTTTTTAACCGCTAAGGGCACAGATGCCAATATTTTGTACGGATATGAATTAGGTGTTGATGAATACATAATTAAAACTACAAGTCCGAAAATAATTTCTGCAAAACTAAAAGCCATTTTACGTTCAGCAGAATCAAAAAAAACAAAAGCAATTAATGAAATAAGCCAAGCTGCTGAAAATACCGGCACAATAATGGTCCCCGATAAACTACCTGCCATTAAAGGCTTCGACATTCAACAATGGCATCAAACATTTGAAAATATTCCCGGCGGAGATTTCATTGATTATATTGAAATCAATGAAACAATAAGTATCATCGTTTTGGGTGATGTAATGGGTAAGAAATGGGATGCGTGGTATTTCGCAGTTGCTTATGCAGGATATGTGCGCAGTGCCGCCCGCTTTGCAATTTCAAATGCAAAAAATCTTTCTCCTTCTCATATTCTTTCTTCGATAAATAAGGCTGTCTATGATGATGAACGAATTACCGAAGTTTTTACCACTCTATCTTTAGTGACAATCAACTCCAAGACAAACACAATCTCATATTCAGGCGCCGGCGATTTGCCTCTAATTTATTTCAATTCGAAACAAAATGAAATTGGACTGATTGAAACATCAGGATTATTATTAGGGTTTGCTCGTAATACTGATTTTGAAGAAAAGGAAATTCTTTTAGCCACGGGTGATAAAATCTTTCTTTTTACCGACGGAGTTATTGAATCGACAAATGCAAATAAAACAATGTTTGGAATAGATAGATTTAAAAGTACAATATTAAATAATTCCGACTCTGTAATTGAAAGTATAAAAAAAGAATTAGATGCTTTTACGGAAAATAAATATGGTGATGATATTTCATTAATTCAAATTTCAAAAATTTAATGTTGAAATAATTTTTCTAAAATTACTTGTTGATAAACTCACCTCGTCAAAAATTTCTTTAATTAATTCTGCATTCATTTTTTCAAAATCTTTTTCACGCGGCAAAATTAACCGTCCCCCCATATCTACCGCCGCCGGCGAAAGTAAAATTTGATTCTCGCCATCCAAGAAAAATCTATTCGGTCGGTGTTTTGCGCGAAGAAAAATAATTAAATAAATATCTTCACATCTTCTGAAACTTATCAGATTAAGCTTTGGCTCAGAATTTATATTACTATTTTTTTTTATTGCTTCAATTAATTTCAAAAAAGATTGTTCCAACAATTCACATTTTGAATTTTTTAAAATAATGGCTTGCGGAAAATTATTAATCAATATGTGTTTATCGGTGGCAATGAAGTTCTCAGCTAAAATTTTTCGTACAATTGGAATGTCATTTTTTTTACACATTTGAAAATGCAAATGATCGGGTGCCGATGCACCGCATTCGGGACCATTATAAAAAAGTGCAAAAGTGCTTCCCAGTTCCTTAGCAAAAAATAGTAATTGAGAAATACTGTTCGCTATGCTCTGTTTTATATGACGATTAAAGGCAATAGTAAAATGTCTTTCAAAAATAGGATACGGATTTACCAAAAAATTAAAATTCCGGAAAAACAATATATCTTGTTCAGCAGGCAAATTATCCTCACACAAGAAACATTCTCTTGATTGAAGAGATTTTTTATCTACAGAAGCTGTTGTTGATTTAACCCTATCGGGCAGAAATGCAACTTCGAATTCAAAATTATTAACATTAAATAATTTAATTTTAGATTTTTTGAGATTAAAATAATTGCGATTAGCTAGTCTCCAATTAATTACCTGCTCTTTAAGAAAAGTTCCTAACCTATTTATGAGCTGATCAGTGTTTTTTATTTCAATTTTAACTTTCGGCATTTAACCTTTGGCGCGATAAGATTTCAATGGTGCGCAAACTATCTTTATAAAAATCATGTTTGTTTTTTTGAGTCCGAGAAATATTTGAATCGGAGTTTTCCGCCCATCGTCTGCAAATATAAAGTGGCTCGTAAATTCTGGAAATTTTATATATTCTTGTAATTGCAAGAACAGCAGCATAATCTTCGCCATAGCTAACGTCAGGGAATTTTATTTTCCTGATAATTTCAGTTGCAAAAGCTCGTGGAGCACCAAGTCCGTTAATTCGCAAAGCATTATTGTGCCCGTTTTTATCTGTCCATTCATCGTGGTTAATTAGCCCTGGTGGTAATATTTTTTTTTCAAAATCGGTAAGATTATAACTTCCAATCACCATTGCAGAATTATCCATTTCAAATTTATTAACAATCCTTT